>DATMJF010000598.1:0-7766 GCA_035554455.1 Rummeliibacillus sp. | reverse complement strand
ATTGTTATCCGCCAAACCATTTTTGGAAAATGAATTAAAAGAGTATCTAGATTAATCTCTAACAAAAAACATGTCCCCTCTTTTGATGGAACATGTCAGATTGCCGACAAAAGGTATCGAGAGGACGTCCACTCGATACCTTTTGTCATTTTCAATGTATTTTAAATAGGTAAACAGATGATGTGCATTCTATAGCTATACAAAGGTTCGTTTAGCTATTACTTTTTAATATACTGATTACTTACTAAATCCTTTTGTATTATTTTGGTTGGAATTTTAAACTCAACTAGCCCCATGTATCCTGGCGCTACTTCATATTTATCAAATGCTATGACTAATTGATGGTGCTTATTAATATAGAAGTTTTGATTTGGTTTAATATTCTTGGATCCATCAAATGCACCTTCATCTTGTCCCCCTACACCTTTTACCCAATAGGTTTTATCCATATTAGATTCTTTCATTTCTTTCTTCATCTGTTCCACGATATAGTTGGAGATGGTGTTGATATAGGCATCGTCTTTGAATAGCATTGGCAGACTTAGAACGACTTTATTTTCTTTATCAATCGTATCGTATTTCATCGTTGTTGATGAAGAGCCCACTGTGTTTACAACATATCGACCAATTGATACAAGTTGCTCGTCATTTAGTTTTACTGAGTAACCACTTTCTACACCATAATGGCCTCCACCATTTTTCTTTAAATCTGCAACGGTGTCTTTAAATTCACTATAAAGCTTTTTCCCATCTTCAATATATTTTTCGTTTAGCTTAGATTCTAATTTGTCATCATTTAAACCTTTAATATTTGGTACTTTAATATCTGCTTCATATGTTTTATCTTTTACTTTATATTCACGGAAAGTAAGAATTTTCGCAACTTTATTAATAACCGGTATATCATCTAATGTTTGAGCCATTGCTGGACTAATGTTCAATCCAACAGTGAAAAGTGCAACTGCTGCGACAGTGCTAAATATCCATTTTGGTAATGTTTTTTTCTTTTTTCCTTTTTTAATAGCCATTTCAACGACATCATCCAAATTGTCTGGAATCGGGATACTCTCATATCGAATTTTTAATTCTTTTAGTTTCTTATCCATGGTATTTCTCGCCTTCTTCCTCTTGAAGTTCAATTCGTAAAAGCTTCAGCGCTTTGTACAATCTCGTTTTAATCGTATTCGTATTTTCATTGAGAATATAGGCCACTTCTTCGATTTTCATATCTTCAAAGAATCGTAATATAACGACTTCGCGGTATTTTGTTGGTAATGTTGATAAAGCTTGTTGAAGGTCAATATTTTCATACTGATCTTCTTGTGACGGTGTCAAAAATAATAATGTATCGTCTTCGGTCGGTAAATTACGATTTTTCTTAAAAAAATCAAGCGATGTATTGACGACTATTTTATAAAACCAACTTTTTAATTTTTCTTTCTCCATTAGTTGATCATAATATCGCATAGACTTTTGAATACTTTCTTGAACAATATCTAACGCATCTTGTTCGTTTTTTACATAACTATACGCTAGCCAATATAGTTGTTTTTTATTTGACCTTATAAATGACAGTAAGTCATCATCATAGTGTAGCTGCGCTTTTCTTTTTTTCATTCCTAGAGCTCCTTTAGGGAATTTTCCTGTATACATTTAAAAGACGATTAATCATGCGTAAAAAGTTTTACTTCAATTTTCTATTAAAATATTGAGTCATTTTATCCTGATCTAAATAACTACACCATACACTACTAACTAAGTAATCCTTAGAAATTAATCCTTAGAAATACTAGCCTGTCCAATTACTTTCATTGTAGAGTTTTGGAATATCGTTCACTTTCCTTCATATATATAGGACAGTATAGCAAAAATTCCATTCTTTATTTTAAAGGAAAGTACGATACAATAGATTCTTGAGCTGATGTAATATTCATTTTTAGAATTCTTTTCCGTATTCTATTGATTTTTTCAATGATAATGATTATCATTACTATTAGTGGAAATGAAACGTGAAATAATTCAATAGAAAGAAGGATATAAATGAAAACAAAATCATTATTAGCCATATTATTAGCAGGAAGCGTTGTTATGACAGGCTGCAATAGTTCAGATACTGCTAAAAAAGAGGATTCCAAGTCGAAAACAGAAGAAACAACAGGTTCCACAACATCTCCTAAATTACAAAAAGAAATCGATGCTTACAAAGAATTCGCAATAGACCAAATGGACAGATTCACAATTGAAACTGAAAAATTTGTTAAAGCGGTAAAAGCTGGCGATGTAGAAAAAGCAAAAGAGATTTACCCAACTGCTCGTATGTATTTTGAACGTTCAGAACCAATTGCAGAAAGCTTCGGCGACCTTGATCCTCGAATTGATGCTCGTCTTGCAGATTTAAAAGCAGAAGGACAAGGTGAAGAAGACTGGACTGGTTATCACAAAATCGAATACGGCCTTTGGAAAGAAAACACAACAAAAGGTTATGAAAAAATAGCTGACCAATTACTTGCTGACTCAAAAGAATTACGTGCACGTGTGGAAACTGTTGAAGTAACGCCCGACCTTATGATGACTGGTGCTGTTGACTTATTAAATGAAGTATCTACATCAAAAATTACTGGTGAAGAAGAAATCTATTCTCACACTGACTTATATGACTTCAAAGCTAATGTTGAAGGCGCAGAAAAAATCTTTACCATTTTAGAAGATCAAATTACAGATAAAGATCCTAAATTGGCAAAAGATTTAACTGACAAGTTCAAAGCGGTAAATGACTTGCTAGCAAAATATGAAACAAAAGACGGTGGTTATGTTTCATATACAAAACTAACAAAAGACGATACTAAGGCTTTATCAGAAGCTGTTAACCACTTAGGTGAACCATTAAGTCAAATGGGAATTATTATGGAGTGAGTAATCAATGACTAAAACAAATGATGAAAAACTATTTGATAAAAAAATTACACGAAGACAAATGTTGAAAATGACAGGTGCTGGAGCTGCTGGTATAGCTATTGGCGCATCTGGCATGGGAGGCATTTTAAAAGCATTTGGTAAAGATGTTTTCTTGGATGATGATAGTAGTGCAACCAACAAAGTAAACTTTTATGGTAAGCATCAATCAGGAATTGCTACTGCTGTACAAACGAATATCTACTTTGCTTCTTTAAATGTTTTAGTCCAATCAAAAGCAGAATTGCAAGAGTTGTTCAAAATGTGGACACCTCTTGCTGTTCGCATGATGAATGGCGAAACAATTGGTGTGGAATACAAAAATGGTATGCTTCCACCAAAGGATACAGGAGAAGCAAAAGGACTTGATGGTCGTAACCTATCAATTACATTTGGCGTAGGACCTTCTTTATTTGAGAAAAAAGAATTTGGCCTCGCATCTCTAAAACCAACAGAACTTAAAGACCTTCCCCATTTCCCAAAAGATCAGCTAGAAGAGGCATATACGGGTGGGGATATTTGCATTCAAGCTTGTGCTGATGATCCTCAAGTTGCATTTCATGCTGTACGTAACTTAATTCGAGCTGCATCAGGAAAAGTTTCCTTGAAATGGTCACAAGCAGGTTTTAACTCATTCCCTGTTGAAAATGGCAAAAAGCAAACACCTCGTAACTTATTTGCATTTAAGGATGGTACTGAAAATCCAATTACCTCAAGTGAAAAAGATATGAATAAGGTTGTTTGGGTACAATCTGGTGATTCTAAACCATGGATGACAGGTGGCTCTTATTTAGTTGTCCGTCGTATTCAATTACATTTAGAAACATGGGATCGTACAGCATTAAAAGAACAAGAAAATACTTTTGGTCGCCATCGTGATAGCGGCGCTCCAATTGGTAAGAAAAATGAATTTGATACTATGGATATTGAACGTAAAGATGAAAATGGCAACAATATTGTGCCAGAAACCTCACATGTATTCCTTGCAAAACAATCCAAAGCCCGAATCATGAGACGTTCTTATTCTTACTCATCAGGTATTGTAGATTCAACAGGCTCTTATGATGCCGGATTAGTCTTTATATCATTCCAAAAAAATCCTGATCAATTTATTAAAATCCAAAATAATCTTGGTCGTTTGGATAAATTAAATGAATATATTACCCATCGAGGCAGCGGTGTCTTTGCTTGCTTCCCTGGCATTAAAAAAGGGAGTTATATAGGTGAAGCATTATTTAATACGTTGTAGTCAATTTGCAATAATCCTTCTCCTTGTTACACTAACAGCAATTCATCCTGTAGCTGCTGCGGAATCATACAGTCATCTGTATATTTCTATCAGTGATGCTATTATGAATTCCAAACAAGGTGACGATGCAAAAGCAAAAGACGCAATCAAAACTTTTGAAAAAGATTGGAATCAAGCAAACGTCAAAGATTCTAAAGAAACAAATGCTGTTACTAAAGCGTTGAATGATGCAGAAAATGCACCTACAAAGGATGACCGTTTAGCTGCATTATCAGCACTTTCAAAAGCATTAACAGCTCTTGAAAAAGCTGAAAACCCAGTTGATGAAAAAGCCGAAAGAAAAGCTTTTGCAAAGGCTATGACACCTGCACTTAATCAACTACAAGTAGCAATAAAAGAAGGCAATGTTGAAAAACTTACAACAGCTTATAATAACTTTAACGCCTTCTGGAAGAAAAAAGAAACGCCAGTTCGCGAGTATGACATTGCTGCTTACGGTAAAATTGAAACGCAAATGTCTTTCATACGGATAACATTATCAGATGAAAAACCAAACATTGATTCCATTCAAGATCAATTTAATGAACTACAAAAAGCCATCACAGATTTTGGAGCTGGTAAAAAAGTCGCTTCATCTGTAAAAGGCACTTACTCTTTACAATCATTAGTCGACCTAATCGATCAAGCAAAAACGCAAATTGATGACAAAGATTATTCAAAGGCATCTGCTACAATAAAAAAATTCATCACAACTTGGCCAAATGTAGAGGGAGATATTCGTACAAAGAATGCTGGCCTTTATACTAAGATTGAAAGTGACATGCCAATTATCGCAAGCGATTTGATGAAGGACAAAGTTGATACAAAAGATATTAAGTCTCAACTTGATCACTTTAAACAGCAAATTCAACTCACTCAAGGCGACCAAAATTATAGTTTTTGGGATTCAGCATTAATCCTTCTTCGTGAAGGCTTGGAAGCATTATTAATTATTATTGCTTTAATTTCATTCTTAAAAAAATCTGATCAGCGTCATATGGAAAAATGGATTTATATTGGTGCAGGCATTGGTATTGCTTTAAGTGCTGTTTTAGCGATTTTAATGTCAACTATTTTTAACTCTGGAACAATCAATACAAGCCGTGAAATGATTGAAGGCTATGTAGGCTTACTTGCTGCTGCTATGATGATAGGTATTGGTGTTTGGATGCATAGCAAATCCAATATTCAATCTTGGAATGCTTATATTTCTAAACAAATGAACCATGCAATGTCAAAACAAAGTGTGTGGGCAATGGCCTTTATCAGTTTCCTTTCTGTATTCCGCGAAGGTGCTGAAACATTAATCTTTTATATGGGAATTGCACCTAATATGTCGACAACCAGCTTTTCTCTAGGAATTGTTGTTGCAATCGCCATTTTAGCTGTTGTAGCATTCTTCTTATTACGTGTCAGTGGCAAAATTCCAGTACATCGGTTCTTTGCAGTTGCAACGATTTTAATTTATGTTCTTGCATTCAAGATTATTGGAGTTAGCATCCATAAATTACAACTTTTAAGTATTTTACCTACAAATGTTATTAGCGGATTACCTGTAGGGGCTTCAATTGGTTTCTATCCAACAGTTGAAACTATTATAGGCCAAGTTATTTTACTTGTTTTAGTTGTACTAACCGTTATATACAAAAAAAGAAACGAACATTAATAGAGATACCTTATTAGTCCCGACACAGTAAAGAGCTAACGAAAACAAATTTTCGTTAGCTCTTTCTTTTATTTATCAGTGTTGTAACTCGAGGGTCTATTCACTCGAGCTTGATAAATCCGCGAAATTAGTCCTAACAACCGCGATTACACTCTAATTATCCGTGGAACTCATTGGTATATCCGCGATTTTCGAAATTTTATCCGCGTTCTTAATTCAAATCTTAAATTGAGCTTCATCGTAGTAAAGTCTTGTGTTGACCGCATGTTCTATATGAGCACAGCTATTAAATAATAGCCAACACGAGTGAACTTAAAATTACCGATACAATGGTTAACATGATAAGTGGTTTTAAAGCTCTTGTTTTTAATTCTTTTAAGTCAACTGACATTCCTAATGCAGCCATTGCTACAGCTAAAAAGAAAGTACCTGTTTGAGCAATTATATTTTGCATTGCTTCACTAAGCCATCCTTGTTGTGTCCCCCACGTACCTAGGGCTGAAACGATTAAGAATCCTAATAAGAAATATGGAAAAGAAGCTTTTTGACCTGTTCCCCCATTTTTAATTTTCATAAACCCAACAAGCAATAATGTTACTGGGAATAATAATAATACACGACTTAGTTTTGCCAATAGAGCTGGCGTTAGTGAAGCATCACCAAATGCTGCTCCCGCTAATGCAGCGTGTGCAATTTCATGTAAACTATATCCTGACCAGTACCCATAAGCTTCTGGCGTTAAGTTCAACAAATGACCAACAGTTGGATAAATTAAGGAGAAAATAGTTCCCATTAAAGCAATCATACCAACCGACATGGCTGTATCTTCTTCTTTAGCTTCTACAATAGGCGAAACTGCAGCTATAGCGGCTGCACCACAGATTCCTGTGCCAAATGCCAATAGCATCGTTAACTTTTCTTCTACGCCTAATAATTTCCCAATAAAAACTGTTAATAAGATTGTACCTACAATGACCCCTGCTGCTCGAACAATCAATGGAAGTCCTTCATTTGCTACAACAGCAATATTTAATCGAATCCCATATAGGATAATTGCAAATCGTAAAATTTTCTTAGCTGAAAAATCAATTCCACTTTTCCACTGCTGTGGATAAGGTCGTGTATTTCTAATAATAACTGCAATAATTATGGCAATTGCCAATGGCCCTAAATAATTCAAGAATGGAAGTTTGCTTAGGAAATACGATACAATCGCTATAACAATGGTAAATACTATTCCTTTAATAAACCCTCCAGATAGTTGCATAATTTCATCTCCTATTTTGTTTTCTATAATCATGATAGAATGTAGCTAATCAAAAAGATAATTAATGATTATTATTAAAACCATAAGTATTTACTTATAGGAGGGCCTATGGCTGATAAACTACAGGTTTTCTTAACTGTCACAAAACATATGAATTTTTCACGCGCTGCGGAAGAGCTATATATGACACAACCTGCTGTTAGTCAATATATAAAAAGTTTAGAAGATGAGCTGAATGTACAACTTTTCGATCGCTCACAGAAAAAGATACAACTTACCAAAGCTGGCGAAATTGTCGTTTACTATGGCAAAGAAATTAACATGTTATCCACAAAAATGAGTCGTGCACTGGATGATCTCACGAATCATGTTGCTGGTGAGTTACTAATTGGTGCGAGCTATTCATATGGTGAATACCTACTTCCTAAACATTTAGCAAGGTTTTTAACAGCTTATCCACAAGTAGATCCTCGTATATGTATTAATAATACGACGGTGATTGCTGATAAAATCGTTAATCAGACATTAGATTTGGGGATAATTGAAGGGTCTATTCACAATAAGAACATTGTTATGCACAAAATTGCTACTGA
>DATMJF010000597.1:0-15856 GCA_035554455.1 Rummeliibacillus sp. | reverse complement strand
GTAAACGAAACCGATGGAGAACCAAGTTATTCCCATAATGAGTGAACTTTTTTCAATATTAAACCAAAGTATGCCAACAGATAGGGCACCGAGAATTGGCATAACTAAATAATTGAAGAAGCCTTTCACTGTACGATGCTTTTTTTCACGAATAACAAAATGACTAATAACACAAAGGTTAACGGATGTGAATGCCATCAGTGCACCAAAGTTAATAAGCGAAGTTGCTGTTACCAAGTCAAAGAAAATAGCAGATAGTGAAATAGCTCCTACTACTAATACATTAACAGAAGGCGTTTTCCACTTGGGATGAATATAGCCAAACCATTTTTCAGGAAAGACTTGATCTCGTCCCATTACATAAAGCAATCGTGACACACTTGCATGTGATGCCATTCCAGAAGCAAGTGTATTAGCAAATGTTGTACATAAGAAAATAGTCTGAAATAGTTTTCCACCTACATAAAGTGCAATCTCAGGTAAAGCAGCATCTGGATTGTGAAAGCGTGAGACATCTGGGAAGAATAATTGAATAAAGAAAGAAGCAGTTATGAATATAACGCCACCCCATAACGCCGTATAAAGAATGGCTTTTGGAATCGTTTTTTTAGGATTAGGTGTTTCTTCTGCTAATGTTGTGACCGCATCAAATCCAAGGAACGAGAAACATAAGATTGTTGCACCTGTAATGATATGCCCCATATTCATATCTTCAGAAATAAATGGCTGAAGTGAAAAGACTGTTCCTGTTCCTTCTCCCGCTTGAAGCCCACGAACAACAAGAATTACAAAGACAATTATCATGACTATTTGTATTAATACGAAAACAGCATTGAAATTGGCAAGCAAGTTAACACTTCGTAAATTTAAAAACGTCACAAGCGCTACGAATAGCACAACCCATAACCATGACGGAACTTCTGGAAATAAAGCTGTTAAATATATTTGTGTTAACAATGCATTGACCATTGGCAAGAATAAATAATCAAGTAACGATGCCCAACCAATTAAAAACCCAAGCCTACGGCTAATCGCCTTTTGTGTATACGTGTATGCGGATCCTGCTGTTGGAAAGATGCGGACAAGTTTACCGTAGCTTGCGGCGGTGAGTAACATGCCAACTAAAGCGATGACATAAGATGTTGGAACATGTCCATCTGTCACATTCGAAACGATACCAAACGTATCGAATACAACCATTGGTGTCATATAAGCAAGTCCAATCATTACAATTTGCCATAATTTAAGAGATCTCCTTAATGTAGAACCATTCTCCATCTATCATTCCCCCTTATAAAAATTCCCCTTTACTTTTCATCTGCATAAAGTGTGCCAAAATACAGAAAATCAATTTTGAGAGAAAGAAATGTATAAAAGTAGAATTTCCTTCTCCTCCTTCTAGCAAATTATTATGCAAATTAGCATGAAAAATTCAATGTTGCATAATCGCTTTAACAGAAAAACGAAGGAATGGGGAATTTTATTGGCACAGATTATGCATGTAAAAAGCATAGGGAATTGAAATCTATTAATAGGGAGGAATTCTATGAAAGAAATGAAGCGTACATTAACATTAATACCTGTTGTATTGTTTGGCTTTTCGTTTATGGCACTAGCAACGGTTTTTAGTACGTACGGTATTGCTGCAGAAATTTCACATGGCATGGTACCAGGGGCGTATGTACTAGCCCTTATTGTCATGTTGTTTACCGCGTATAGCTATGGACAGATGGCAAAGGCAATTCCGTCTGCAGGTTCAGCTTATGCTTATACGCAAAAAGCAATTAATCCGTATGTAGGCTTTTTAGTGGGGTGGTCTATTTTGATGGACTATTTATTTATTCCGATGGTGAATTATCTATTATTTAGCATTTTCTTTTCGGCTACCTTTCCGTCAATTCCTCCCTATGTTTGGGTATTAGGTTTATTAATCCTTGTAACAGTTGTCAATGTATTTGGAGTGCAGATGGCAACAAAGGCGAATATTTTATTAACAGGTGTATCGCTTTTGTTTATTGCGATTTTTATTGGTCTATCTATTCAAGAAATTAATATAGGGACAGGAACGGGGAGCATTTGGAACTTTGATGCTTTCTATAATACAAGTGAACCATTTTCATTCGTTGTTGCAGGAGCGGCATTATTATGCTTCTCATTTTTAGGGTTTGATTCCGCGACGACATTTGCAGAGGAGACGATTAATCCACAAAAAACGATTCCACGTGCAGTCTATACAATTGTATTTATGGGTGGGCTTGTCTTTATTACGGTTTCTTATTTTGCCCATAATGTATGGCCAGATTACAGCACATTTACGAATGCAGATGCCGCGGCCAATGACATTATTGCACTTGTTGGTGGCAAAACATTTACTTCATTCTTTTTAGCAGTCTATGGATTTACCGCATTTGGCTCTGCTATGTCATCACAGGCAAGTGCATCACGTGTATTATTTGCGATGGGACGTGATGGGCAATTACCGCAGGGATTTTTCGGCAAGCTTCATAAGAAATATGACACTCCTGTAAATAATATTATATTAATTAGCGTATTTTCGTTATTAGCACTTGTACTTAGCTTGACGCTTGTAGCATCATTCATTAACTTTGGTGCCTTCTTAGCATTCACATGTGTGAATTTGTCTGTTATTGCTTATTATTTTGTAAAAGGTAAGCAAAGGTCCATAAAAGGCACTTTTTTATACTTAATTATTCCGCTGATTGGAGCGGTGTTAGATATTTGGTTATTGATTAATTTGGATCGGCATTCAATTATTCTAGGTAGTATTTGGTTTGTTTGTGGTGTCGTTTATATGCTTGTTTTGACGAAGGGATTCAAGAAGGCTCCACCAGAAATTGATTTGTCTGGACAAGCACAATTATAGAAAAGGGGGAATGGAAATGACGGTAGCAACGAAAATTATTAAAGGAAATCGTATTTTCACAGGGCTTGCAAATGAACCGCAAAAACTAGCGATTGCTATTCAAGATAATCGGATTTTAGCGGTTGATCATTGGGAGAATATTGTGTCATGGCAAGGAGAATCTACAGAAGTAATTGAAGTGGGGGATAAACTTGTTATGCCAGGCTTTCATGATGCACATATGCATATTATGCTTGGCAGTGTTTTTAGTACACAGGCAGTATCTTTATTCGATGCTACTTCTGCTGAAGAAGCGATTCAAATGGTAGTGGATTATGCCAAGACACAAACAACAAGAGATTGGATTATCGGGACAGGCTGGGATCATACAGCTTGGGGTGATACAGTATTTCCAACCCGGGAGCAATTAGATGCGGTATTGAAAGATCACCCGGTTGTCTTATTACATGCAGAAGGACATTATGGCTGGGTTAATACGAAAGCTTTGGAGCTTGCCAATATCACGAAAGATACGGAAAATCCTGATTACGGTATTATCGTGAAAGATGAAAACGGAGAACCTACTGGTATTTTAATTGAAACAGCGATATCGATGGCAACAGATTTGGCCTATGATTTTTCAAAAGAAACATTTAAAGAAATGGTCGAAAGCTTCTTAGAGAAAGCAGCGAAGCTTGGGATTACATCTGTAAATGATTTGTATGCAAGTCGTGCACATGAACGCTTACAGCAATATGATATTTATAAAGAGTTAGATGAAGAAGAGCGCTTAACAACAAGACTGCATGTTTATCCTCCATTAAATGGTGATATGGAGAAGGCTCGCACACTACGTGCACTATTCAATTCAGAAAAATTACAATTAGGTGGATTGAAACAGTTTATTGATGGGGTAGTGACAGGGCATACAGCATATATGCTTGACCCGTATTTAGATAAGCCAGATACTCTTGGAGATGTCGCTTATCCAGTAGAAACTCTTGAAAAATGGGTTATTGAAGCAGACCATGAAGGTTTTGCAATTCGCTTTCATACAATTGGAGATGGGGCAGTTCGCTTAGGTTTAGATTTATATGAAAAAGCACAGCAAGTAAATGGTAAACGTGATGCGCGCCATTCATTAGAACATATTGAAATTGTATCTCCAGTAGATATTCCACGCTTCAAAGAGCTTGGTGTAATGCCATCCATTCAACCATACCATATGGCATTAATGCCACGTGAAAGTCATACAACACGTGTAGGCGAAGAAAAACAAACATATATTTATCCGAACAAAACATTAATCGACTCAGGTGCGATTGTTCCTTACAGTAGTGATTATCCAATCGTACCGCTTGAGCCAATGCTAGAAATCTATCATGCAGTTACAAGAATGGATATTACGTTAAAAAATACCTGGAATGAACAAGAAAAAGTAACACTTGCCCAGGCGCTAAAAGCATATACACAAGTACCTGCTTATAGCGTATTTCGTGAGCAAGAGCTTGGTACATTAGAAGTAGGGAAGCTTGCAGATATCATTGTATTAGATCGTGACTTGTTCGCATGTCCGAAAGAGGAAATTTTAGAGACAGAAGTAGTTCTCACATTGATGGACGGTCAAAAGGTGTGGGAAGCAATTATGGTAAAGTAAAAAGTTACATGTTTATATAAAAATCAAGTAGGTGGTTAGTCTTAAATTGGCTAATCACCTAATTTTTTTGTGAATAAAGTGGAGATGAATACCCTGCAGCTCCTGCCGAATAACTGGCAGCCGAAACCCCGCAGTGAAAGGATTTTTACGACGAGTAACCGCAGGAGCACGCGGAAAGGGCACTGAAAAACCATTTTGCCCCTAATTTTTATAGTACAAATCTGCAATAACATGAAGTGGAATCAGCTTCGCTTTCCGCGGGCGAACCGACGAGCCTCCTCGCTGCGCTGCGGGGTCTCTCTGGCTTGCTTTCCCGCAGGTAAAGATTGCTCCTGCGATTACTCGTCGCAGAAAATTCTTCTTGCTCCTGGAGCAAAAAGAATTTTCGCTGATTCCACTTCAACAAAAATCGCATCACAAAATTATTATTAAAACTTATGCATTTTGATTTTTTCAGTTGCCTCGCACGCGGAAAGGGGGAGGCACCGGAACGGAGGTAATAGATATTTTGATGTTATACCCCAATGTTTAAAATAGGACTATAAAATTATTTATTCCTGTATTTAGGAGACAAAAGCTCATGAATGTTTTATGTTATCAATTTGTTCCCCATATAGTTAAAACCTATCAGAAAAGTGAATGTTATATTTATCATATTATTTTTGTGACACAGTGTACTATGTCAATTATCCAAAATATTGAATAATAGACATAGAAAGAAGTGATTAGGATGGCATATGTTGTAAATATAGAAAACGGCTACAGTAAAAGGGAAGAATTTTGGAATGCGCTAACTCATGGAATTGCATTCTTGCTAACAATTCCGGGCTTGATCTTACTTATTCAAAAGGCGAACGAGTCTGGCTCGAAAATCGAATTGTTTAGCTACATCGTTTTTGGTATTTCGATGATGATTTTATTTTTAAGTTCAACGCTCTATCATAGTGTTCCAATGCATAAAAGCTTTTTTAAAAAGATGGATCACTGTTCAATTTTCTTTTTAATTGCGGGTACATATACACCAATTGCACTTGTAGCAGTGGGTGGTACTACAGGCTGGACTATTTTCTTTATTGAGTGGATTTTAACGATTATCGGGGTCGTCATGAAAATGTTCTTTGTATACCGATTCAAATCATTATCTTTAATCGTTTATATCGGTATGGGCTGGCTTATTATTTTCGCCTACAAACCACTTGTCACACATATCACCGTTAAAGGATTTTTAGTACTCCTACTTGGTGGCATCATATACACAGTTGGCACATATTTTTACAAAAATAAACGTATTTCATATAATCACGCAATCTGGCATGTCTTTGTCATGGGAGGTTGTGCGGCAATGTTTGCAAGTATATATTTTTATATTTAAGTTATCTGAAATCATAAGGCAGCTACTTACTTAAAAGCTCCCTAGGTTTTTGGTAAATAAAGTTCTGTAATTCGTTAATTTTCGCGTTTTATTAGAATCTTTTAGAAACAATTTCTTTATGACCGACAAAAAGCACTGACTCAAAAAAGTCAGTGCTTTATTCATATACAAATTATTAAAGGAGTAATTGATTTTCCAAAGTAATTTTTACTTTATTCCGAATGCTTGTTCATTCGGATTTTCTATAAGCATTTTTAGTAGTTCTCTTGTTGCAAAAGAGTGATAGGTGTCTTTTTTAGTGATGATGCCAAGTCTCCAGAGAAAAACGGAACCTTTAATAGGAATCATTTTAACATTAGGATGGTTTTGCTTATAAAAGATTGACCTTGGCAAGAGGGCAATGCCCATTTTAGCTGAGATTAGTTCCGTGATTAAATCCCATTGGGAAGTCTCGTATGAAACGTTTGGTTCAAATCCATTTTCTTTACAAGCATTTATTACCGAATCATGTAAGGTAAAATCATTAGAAAATAAGATGAAATTTTCATGTTTTAATTCACTAATAGACAAGGAATCTTTATTAGCAAGGGGATGGTCATCATAAATAAACACTACAAATTTATCTGAAATAAACGGATAAACGTTTAGTTTTTCCTCATCGACTGGTAGTACACTAATCCCCAAATCAACTTTGCTATCTTCTACAAGTTGGACAATCCGCTTAGCGCCTAATTCGACAAGCTGAAGCCATACTTTTGGATATTTTGCGTGAAACTTAAGTGCCATGTCAGGGAAAACAAGCGTACCTACTAATGGCGGTATGCCTATTTTTATTTTCCCAGTTTTAACATTTCTAAGTTCATCTAATAGCATCTTTAGCTCAGAAAGGGATTCTAACGATTTTTGACCTTGTTGATACACAATTTTGCCGGCATCTGTCAGCCAGAGGTGTCGTGTAGAGCGATCAAATAGTTCTACCTGTAACTCTTCTTCAAGTTTTTTGACAACTTTACTAAGTGACGGCTGCGATAAGTAAGTATGCTCAGCAGCTTTTGTAAAACTTTGATGGTCCGCTACCTCCATAAATAACTGTATCTCACGTAAATCCATTATCTGCCCCTCCTATTTATTCACTGTGTTCATATTACTTATTCTATTTATGAATTTTACTTATAAAAAGACAGATTGTAAACTTAATTATGTAGTAATCAGAATCTTAGCAATATTGCAAAGGGGTAGTTATATGAAGAAAAGTAAAGTGATGAATTCATTTTTGGAAGCGGTTTCTGATATTGAAGATGGCTCTACTTTAATTGTTGGGGGCTTCGGGCTTTCTGGAATTCCTGAATATTCTATACAAGCACTTAAAGAACAAGGAACAAAAGATTTGACCATTGTTAGCAATAATTGCGGGGTCGATGATTGGGGATTGGGATTATTACTATCAAATCATCAAATTAAGAAAATGATCGCCTCTTACGTAGGTGAAAATAAAATATTTGAAAAACAATTTTTAAGCGGTGAATTAGAAGTTGAATTGGTCCCACAAGGTACTCTTGCTGAAAGAATGCGCGCTGGTGGTGCTGGAATCCCAGGATTTTATACAGCAACAGGTGTAGGGACTCCAATTGCTGAAGGCAAAGAAACAAAGGATTTTGATGGAAAGACATATCTTCTTGAACATGGAATTGTAGGGGATTTTGCACTTGTAAAGGCTTGGAAAGCAGATACACTCGGAAACTTAGTATTCCGAAAAACTGCTCGTAATTTTAATCCAATTGCAGCTATGGCAGGGAAAATAACGATTGCAGAAGTAGAGGAAATTGTCGAACCAGGTGAATTAGATCCTGATGAAATTCATTTACCAGGCATTTATGTACAACGACTTTTACTTGGAACGGATTATCAAAAACGAATTGAGAAGCTCACAGTTGTAAAAGCTTAATATTTTCATAGAATGGAGTGTCGAAGATGAAAGATACACATCTTAAAATTGTGAAAAGAGCCGTTATGGAAGTTGAAGATGGTATGAATGTAAATCTTGGTATTGGTATACCGACGCTTGTTGCAAATGAAATTCCGACTGATTTCAATGTTTTACTTCAATCTGAAAATGGTCTTCTCGGTATTGGTCCCTATCCAGTTGAAGGTATGGAAGATCCGGATTTAATCAATGCAGGTAAGGAAACAGTTACAGTAGTTCCAGGTGCTTCATTTTTTGATAGCGCAGAATCATTTGCCATGATTCGAGGAGGACACATCGATTTAGCCATTCTTGGCGGTATGGAAGTATCTGAACAAGGGGACTTAGCCAACTGGATGATTCCAGGGAAAATGGTAAAAGGTATGGGCGGAGCAATGGACCTTGTGAACGGTGCCCAAAAGGTAATTGTCATAATGGAGCATGTAAATAAGCATGGTGAGTCAAAAATTAAAAAAGAATGTACTTTACCTCTTACTGGGAAACAAGTTGTACAGCGATTAATTACTGATCTAGCCGTTTTCGACTTTACTCCGAATGGGATGATTCTAGTCGAAACACAAGAAGGAGTTTCTATTGAAGAAGTAAAAGAAAAGACGGAAGCTTCTTTTACAATATCTCCTGAGTTAATTGTCGCACGATGATTTTTATATGAAAAAACTATAGAGCGAGGATATTGATTTAAGCTATTCGATAAAGTTTTTGTAGATTTTCTTTTTAGAGGAGAACAATTATAACTTTTGAAAATGACATTATTAATATCATTAAATTTACAATTTTGGTATGAACTAAGTTAAATGAACAAAGGGGATAGGTATATGCGTGATGTTGTTATTGTAAGTGCTGTTAGAACTGCAATCGGTAGTTTTATGGGGGCTTTACATAATACACCTGCCACAGAGTTAGGGGCAATTGTCATTAAAGAAGCTATAAATCGTGCAGGGATTCAAGGAGAACAAGTGGACGAAGTTATCATGGGGAATGTTCTTCAGGCTGGTCTTGGTCAAGGACCTGCTCGACAAGCTGCACTTAAAGCAGGGTTACCTATTGAAGTGACTGCGATGGCGATCAATAAATTATGTGGATCTGGATTGAAGGCCGTACATATTGCTACGCAAGCTATTCAAACAGGTGATGCTGACGTTGTAGTAGCAGGCGGAATGGAAAATATGAGCATGGCACCTTACTTATTATCAAAAGGTCGTTCAGGTTATCGTATGGGTGATGGGAAAATATACGACAGCATGATTTTAGATGGTTTACAATGCTCGATTAATTCTTATCATATGGGGATTACTGCTGAAAATATAGCAGAAAAATACAATTTAAGTAGAGAAGAACAAGATGAATTTGCTGCTTGGAGCCAACAAAAAACGGAGAAATCAATCAAAGAGGGAAAATTCAAAGCTGAGATTGTACCGATTGAAATTTCACAACGTAAGGGGAATCCAATTATTTTTGATACAGATGAATTCCCACGTGAAGGTGTAACTATAGACGCACTTTCTAAATTAAAACCAGCCTTTAAAAAAGAAGGTACTGTAACGGCAGGTAATGCATCAGGTATTAATGACGGAGCGGCTGCATTAGTACTAATGAGTCGAGAAAAGGCAGAAGAACTAGGTATTAAACCAATGGCGGTAATTCGTGGTAATGGTTCTGCAGGTGTAGATCCAAAAATTATGGGGATTGGACCAGTACCAGCTACAAACAAGGCACTAAAAAAAGCAGGAATAACAATTGATGAAATGGATCTTGTTGAAGCAAACGAAGCATTTGCTGCACAATCACTTGCAGTAGGGCAAGAATTGAATATTCCAAGCGAAATATTGAATGTTAATGGTGGTGCAGTTGCTTTAGGTCACCCAATTGGTGCTAGTGGTGCACGTATACTTGTCACTTTGTTATATGAAATGCAACGCCGTAATTCTCACTATGGATTAGCTACCTTATGTATTGGCGGTGGTCAAGGGGTTGCAACTGTTGTTGAAATGGAGAATTAACATCAGAGAAAATTTTCAGTGAAATGATTTTGTTTATGGACGATATTGTTCAGCTTAGCAAAAACATGGATACAAGAAATTAGCACATAAAAATAAATGATTTTCCAAAACGGAGGAACAATATGGTAGGATCTATTACTAACTTTTTCTCAAAAATGGTTGAGCGTTATTTACCAGATCCACTCGTCTTTGCTATGATCTTAACCATTCTTATCTTTTTTCTTGGTGTCTTCATTACTCCAAGCTCACCGATGGATATGGTACAAATGTGGGGAGATGGTTTCTGGGGTCTTCTTGCTTTCTCAATGCAAATGGCATTAGTACTTGTGACTGGACATGCATTAGCAAGTTCACCATTATTACGAAAATGGATGGGGAAAATTGCTTCTCTTGCGAAAACGCCTGTACAAGGGGTAATGCTTGTTACGTTCATGTCTGCCTTATGCAGTATTATTAACTGGGGATTTGGTTTAGTTGTAGGTGCATTATTTGCACGTGAGGTAGCACGACGTATTCCAAAAGTAGATTATCGATTATTGATTGCTAGTGCATATATAGGTTTCTTAACGTGGCATGGTGGTTTATCTGGCTCTGTTCCATTGACAGCTGCGACAGCAGGAAATCCAATGGAGAAGCTAGCTGGACTTATTCCGATTTCTCAAACCTTGTTAACACCTTTTAATATTTTTATAACAGTAGCATTACTTATTACTTTACCGTTTTTAACTAAATTAATGATGAAGCCGGAAAACGAAGTAGTAGCTATTGACCCTGAACTATTAAAAGAAGAACCATCTACAGCTAGAAAATTACCATCTAATGCATCTATTGCTGAAAAACTAGAAGAGAGTAGAATACTAGCTTATGTAATTGGATTATTAGGGATAGTCTATATTGTTTATTATTTCAAGGAAAATGGTTTTAACGTAAATATTAATATTGTTAACCTTATTTTCTTTGTTCTTGGTATTATTCTACATGGGACACCAATGTCCTATATGCGTGCAGTTAAAGGAGCTATAGGAGGAACAGCAGGTATCTTAGTACAATTTCCATTTTATGCAGGTATTCAAGTGATGATGGAACAATCAGGATTAGGAGGAGCCATTACTCATTTATTTATTGATATATCAAATAAAGATACATTCCCAATATTAACTTTCTTTAGTTCAGGGATTGTTAACTTAGCAGTTCCATCAGGTGGTGGACATTGGGTAGTACAAGCACCGTTTGTTATCCCAGCTGCACAGGCAATGGGGGCTGACTTAGGTAAAGCCACAATGGCAATTGCCTACGGAGAAGCTTGGATGAATATGGTTCAACCTTTCTGGGCATTACCAGCTTTAGCAATTGCAGGACTTAAAGCTCGAGATATTATGGGCTTCTGTATAACGGCACTGCTTTATTCAGGCGTTATTTTCTTGATAGGATTATATTTCTTCTAATATCAAAAAAGCACTGACCCAAAAAGTCAGTGCTTTATTAATTTGCAATTTAAATAAGCCGCCTTTGCCGTAAATTTAAATATCGAAAGTTTTAAACCACCACTCCTCAAAGTGGGTGTTCGCAGAGTATTTCATGTTCGTCCGCATTAACGTGGAATGCGGCATACCAGTCCGTACTCAATTAAAACTCCCTTTTACAGCTCAAAGGTTAAAACTTTATATTATTACGAGCAACGCAGCTTGTGTTCTTATATTACTGCATGAATGATTAATCTGCAAGAAAGAACGTCTAAAATATTTCAGGAATAATTGCCACATTTGTAGATGATTTTTGAAATGAAAAGTCTAAATATTATACGTATAATCCTCAGGTAATACACGTTTTAGAAACTGCTTGGTACGTTCCTCTTTAGGGGTAACAAAAATATCATGAGGAATACCTTCCTCCACGATTACTCCACCGTCCATGAAAATAACACGATTGGCAACATCTCGCGCAAAGGACATTTCATGTGTTACGACAAGCATTGTTGTGCCTTCATTTGCGATATTTTTCATAACAGTTAATACTTCACCAACAAGTTCTGGATCGAGGGCTGAGGTTGGTTCATCAAATAGGATAATGTCTGGACTTAATGCAACAGCTCTAGCAATGCCAACACGCTGTTGCTGACCACCAGAAAGTGCACTTGGATAAGCATCATATTTGTCAGAAAGACCGACTTTGCTTAGGGCTCGTTTAGCTATTTCTACTGCATCTGATTTTGGCATTTTTCTACCGACAATTAATCCTTCAGTTACATTTTCAAGGACTGTTTTATTATTGAATAAATTATAACTTTGGAATACGAAAGCCACCTTTTGTCTGACGTCATGAATTTCTCTTTTCTTCGCATGATGTAGATCAACTTCGATGCCACTAATAGAAGCATGACCTTTATCGGCGCGTTCTAAGAAGTTAATGCAACGAAGTAACGTTGTTTTACCAGAGCCACTCGGCCCTAAAATAACTACTACATCACCCTTAGCAATTGAAATATCAACACCTTTTAAAATTTCATGATTACCAAATGATTTGTGTATATCTTTAATTTCTAACATTGACAAACACCTCTATTGTTAAGAATGAGCAACCTTGTATTTGCTTAAATATTTTTCATAGCGTTTTAATAAGTATTCAACAATACTACATAAAATTAAGTAAACTATGAAAATGTCTAAATACGCTTCAATGTAGTTATAGCCTACATTTGCAGCGACCTTCGCTTTTAAGGTGATTTCTGATAATGATAGAGCATAGCCTAAAGAAGTTGCTTTAATCAAATTGACAATTGTAGATGTAATATTGGGCATTGCAACAACGAGTGCTTGCGGAATAATAATTCGACAGTATGCCTGAAAAGTTGTTAAGCCGACAGAATGAGCTGCCTCAAGCTGGCCTTTATCTACAGTGCTTAAGGCTGAGCGGAACACCTCTATTAATAATGCTGTTGTGCTGAAAGAGAAAATAATAAATGCATACCAGATAGGGTTAATTTTATAAATATCAATGCCTATATCATATTTTTTAAAGATAATCTTTAATATGAGCGGAATACTACTATAAATAATAAAAATCTGAATTAAAATTGGTGTACCGCGCACAAAGGATACATAAACTTGTGTAATACGTTGAATAATAGGCGTTTTGTGTATGCGAGTTAATGCTAATAAAAAGCTTAATGGAACGGCAATAATTAGAGAAACAATTGTCACAAGTAAGGTAATCGGTACACCAGACAAAGCGACAAAGAATGTATCGATAAAAAACTTTCCGTTAAATGCAGTTGACATAGATGTACCTCCTTACGTTGTTTCTAAAGTCTTTTTACCTTTACTAAAGAATTTTTCTAATGCATTAAATACCCGTTCTATAAGGATTGATAAAATCCAATAAATAATGGCAAGAGCGATGTAGATTTCTAAAGCATGTGCATTTAGATTTGCTGCTATCAGTAAGTTGGCTTTCCCAACGACATCGATTAAGCCAATTGTGTAGGCAAGTGAACCCTCTTGAAGAAGCGTAATCATACCGTTCCCGAAGTTTGGTAATGCTACAACGAGCGCTTGTGGGAAAATGATCCGTCGATAAGCCTGAAAGGGTGTTAAACCAACACTAACAGCAGCCTCATATTGTCCGCGATCAATCGCTTCATAGGCTGAGCGTATTACCTCTGACATAATAGCTGCAAATTGAAGTGTGAAGGTAATAACAACAAAAATTGCTGTATCAATATCGTGTAAATTAATATAAAAATTTGCTGCGATTGCAGGAATACCATAATATACAAGGAATAGTAGAACGATTGATGGAGTACATCGCATAATGGTTGTGTAACCCGTAGCAATCTTTTTCAAGATACGACTATTGCCAAGCTTCATAGCAGCAAGTAGCAAGCCAGCTAATGTTCCAAAAATGATGGAAGAACCAGCTACAATAAATGTTACTTTTAAGAATGGTAAAAGTTGAGGAAGCGAATTCCAAATATAAGAGGCATCAAAATATTTACTCATGTACGAATCACCATCTTTTTAGTGTAACTATAGGCTACTGATTTTCAGTAGCCTATAGGTTTTAGATATTAACGTTCAGCTTTGTCTAACACTTCAAATAAATCGCGACCATAGAATTTTTTACTAAGTTCGTTTGGTTTCTTTTCTTGTTTAAGTTTTTTGATTGCTTCATCATATGCATCTGCAAGTTTTTGTTGATTTTTGTTGAATAATGGCCATGTTTTAATAACGCCGAATTCGTTATAAACGACTTGATCTTTTAAATTATGGTATGCACCTTTATCTGAAGTAACTTGCTGCTGGAAGGCGCCTTCGATCATAACACCGCCATCAACACGACCTTCATTTACCCATTGCACAACGTCTACAGTGAACTCATCACCAGCTTTAAGTTTTACTTTGTTATCTGGATTTTTGTCATTATATTCTTTAATAACCGTATATTGAGCATTGTTTGCTGCAATAGGGGCTAGTGAGTAGCCTTTAGAAGCAAAATCTGATAATGATTTTAAATCTTTATCAGATGATTTTAAGACAAGCCCAATACTACTTAAACCTAAGAATTCTTTAGGGAAGATAAATTTTTCTTTGCGTTCTTTCGTGAAAAATGCATTTTTTACACCAGCTTGGTATTTACCTTGTTCAACACCAATTAACAAATCATCACTTGTTGTTCCTACATATTCAAACTTATAATCTGGTAATAGTTTGTCAACTTCTTTCATAATTTCAACATCGTAACCAGTTGGATTGCCATTTTCATCCGTGTAAGTCATTGGTTTACTTGCTTGGTCATAAGCAATTTTCACTGTGGTTACTTTCTTTGAACTGGCTTCTGAAGAAGCATCTGATGAGCTATCTGATCCACATCCTGCTAATAACCCAACTGTTGCTAAACTAATTGTTGCAAATTTCAAAAAATTACTTTTAAACATATTCCATAACCCCTTTTCTTTATATATATAATGGTGATTCTTTATCTTGTTCTAACGCAGTTTTTGCGAGTTTTGTAATGGTCATATCATCCATTGGTGGATTGTGTAGACCTGCACGAACATCGCGGTAATAACGTTGTAGTGGATTTGAATTTTGAAGACTTTTAGCACCAACTACACGCATGGCTAAATCTACAATTTCAATTGCTGCATTTGTAACCGTATGCTTTGCAACAGCTAATTCATTTGTTAGATGCTTGCGGAGTACTCTATCATCATAAGCTTCTGCAGCACCGTACAGGGTAAAGCGTGCTTGATCTAATTTTAGTTCTATATTTCCTAAATGTTGCTGTACATTAGGCAATGAACTAATTGGTGCATTTAAACTATTAGGTTGGTGATGTTTTGCAAAGTTTACCGCGTAATCACGTGCGGCTTGTGCAATACCAAGATAAGTTGCAGGGATATGCAAGATCCAACCGTTAATATGGTTACCACCAAATGGGCTTTGAGGGTACTCAACAAGTGCTATAGATTCAACATGCACATCCTTTAGAAGTAAATCGTGGCTACCTGTTCCACGCATGGACATGACATCCCAAGTATCTTCTATAGATAATCCAGGAGTTTCATTTTCAATAAGGAAAAAACCGATTTGTTGTTGCTCTTCAATCCATGCACTTACAAGAAAATAATCAAGAATAGGAGAGGCTGTGGTAAAAATTTTACGGCCATTTAACATCCAACCATTAGTAGTTCTAACTGCATTTGTTCCTGGGCGTCCACCACGAGTTGGACTACCTGTTTGTGATTCACTTACTGCACGGTTTATGAATACATTTTTTTGAACTTCTTTCGAGAAGTTTTCAAGTAATTCAGGACTCCAAAGTTGATGTTCATATAGTTCACCTACAACTCCAAGTGTCCAACCAATTGCTAGAGAGGTATTTGCATCATAACTAGCTAAAGTTTCTTGAAGCAAAATCATGTCATAAACAGATAATCCTTCACCACCGAATTCTTTTGGCAAGGTTACCTGTGGATAGC
>DATMJF010000596.1:0-5819 GCA_035554455.1 Rummeliibacillus sp. | reverse complement strand
CTTACTTTTAATGAAGATGTAATCGCTCAAGGTAACTTTATAAAGATTTTCAGAACAGATAACTCAAGTTTAGTTGCAATATACTACGCAACTGATACGAATTTTATAACCATTGATCACAATAAAGTAATTATCAAGAATCCTGACTTGATTCAAGGTGTATCATATGCTATTCAGATTCCACAAGGTACATTTGCAGATAGCGATGGGAATGAATCTGCAGGAATTGAAGATACAACCGCATGGAATTTTACGACAATCAATCCTGATCCAAAACCATTTATATCAGAATATTTGAATGGCGGAGATGGCCAGATGGCAATTGAAGTTTATTTCCCTAATGATGGCACGTATCAGCAGAAAAGCGATTATACGCTAGAAGTAGTTCAATGGTCTTCGGCTAATGGAGTTATTAACAAAGAGGAAGTTCCTTTATATCCAAGTTGGACAGGTACGGTTAATATAATAGTTGATGCCTTGTTCTATGAATTTTTTGATATCACAAAGGCCCCATATTATAACGAAGAAGCATTCTTAGACTATGATATCAATTGCGCCTTGGTTTTAAAGGATGGAATGGGTCAAATAGTTGATGTAGTCGGGAATAAAGATGCGAATGCGTCGAGCCATGGAGAATTGTTATCAGATGGAAAAACGATGATTAGAAAACCTGGATTACATGCAGGTAATATAAATTACAATGCTAAAGAGTGGTATTTCTTCTCAGATAACATTTATTGGAATATTGGATATCCTACTCCGTAAGAATTAGGCATGGACAGACATACAGCGACAATTGAAAATCAAGAAATAGTTTCTGAACGAACGGA
This sequence comes from Rummeliibacillus sp., assembly GCA_035554455.1. GTDB lineage: Bacteria > Bacillota > Bacilli > Bacillales_A > Planococcaceae > Rummeliibacillus. The sequence goes on along the minus strand of DATMJF010000596.1, from coordinate 4,989 downwards.
GGCGTATATATAGATGGTATTAAAAAAATATTTGAGGCAGTTTTTAGCAACAATGATGATAGTTTTTTCTATTTTTAGTGTTTCCAATCAGGCTCAAGCGACAACTCAGAGTAATCTAAAAGTGATGATTGGTAGTGTAAAAGGGAAATCAGGACAACTTGTAACAGTACCCGTTTCGATTGAAAATGTGAAAGAGGGCATTGGGTCTTACAACATACAGCTAGATTTTCATAGTGATGAATTAGAAGTGGTACAGATAACTCCTGTGTATGGGGATAATCAAGATAATTGTGATCAAAAGGAACAAGGGTGTCTTTATTTTAATTATGATAATGCAGAGGGATGGATCAGAACGTTGTGGTTAGACTCGTCTGGAAACAAACCTTTAGCTTCTGAAAAACAACTGTTTATGGTTACTTTTAAGATAAAGAGTACATCAGTAGGAGCTAAGGCTATTACAATTGATCAATCAAAGGATTCTAATCTATTATTTTCCGACGAGAATATTGAAAAAATCCCTCTTACTATAACAAATGGAGAGGTATTAGTTGAAAGTGATAGTTCGAGTGCTGGAGGAGGTAATTCAAACTCTGAAGGAAGCAATCCAAATTCAGGAGGGACTATCCGTCAAGGTGCTGTTGATTTCGATAATGGGAACACAGCAGATCTAGCTGCCAAGATAGATATTGTTCGCCAAATTCAAAATAATAAAAAAACAGACCAAGTGTTTTTGGATAATAAAACTACAGAAGATGCCATCAAAAAAGCATTAGAACTAAAGCAAGAACTCATAAACATTCGAATTCCAGATATACCAAGTGACCCAGCCGAAGAAGTTTCGGTCAAAATACCAAAGCTATCGATTGGTCAATTATCAGATAACCATGTATCACTTAATATTCAAACAGATGATGTCGGTATTCGTTTACCAAAAGAGTCGATTCAAGGTTTAGATAGCAAAAATAATGATTTATTCTTCCGTGTCGTACCAATCTGGAAAGAGGATGAGAAACAACAAGTTTTTGAGAATACAAAAAAAGCGCAAGTAGTTCAAAAAATTGCTGGTAACCAAGAAGTTCAAGTCCTAGGAAAACCGATGACAATTGAAACAAACTATCAAAATCAAAAAACGTTTGTTACATTCTCATTAAAGGATATAAAATTACCTAATGATTCAGTAGAAAGAGATACATTCTTAAAACATTTAGCTGTATTTATCCAGCATAGTGATGGAGAAAAAGTCGTTCAAAAAGGAAAGATCAAATATGATTCTAAAGGAAAGCCAGTAGGAATCGAAATTGAGATTTCTAAGTTCAGTACTTTTTCAATAATCGAATTACCGAATTCAGCACCAGTAGCATCTAATGTTTCCGTTTCAGGAAAAGTAGTTGTTGGAGAGACGATAAAAGGTAAATATTCTTATAAAGATTTAGAAAACGATCAGCAAGGAAAATCAATTTTTAATTGGTATCGTGCAAATAATGCAAAAGGGACAAATAAGCATAAAATTGCTGGAGCAACAAAAGCTACCTACACCATAACATCAAAGGATCAAGGTAAATATATTAGTTTTGAAGTAACCCCAGTTGCGAAAAAAGGGACTTTAAAAGGCGTGAAAGAGGCAAGTAACTTTATAGGACCTGTAAAAGCCGCTAATACAGCACCAAATGCAACAAATCTAAAAATTACTGGTAAATTAGAAGTGAATAGTAAGCTGAAAGCCACTTACCGTTATAAAGATGTCGATAAAGACATGCAAGGAAAATCAATCATAAAGTGGTATCGTATCGATCCAAAAACGAATAAGATAAGCGTTATTTCTGGAGCGACAAAAGCAACGTACAAAGTAACATCTAAAGATGAAGGAAAAAAACTCATGTTTGAAGTAAAACCAATCGCTAAAACAGGCATGAAATCCGGAAAAGTAGTATACAGTAAAAAAACGTCAATCATCAAAGCGAAGTATCAATATAGCCTTAATTAGGCGCTATCAAAAACAAAGCCTATGCGGAAAGACTAGTATCGATTCTTGAGAAAACAGTTAAAGCAAAAAACGTTACGCTTATAAAGGATAGAGTATACTTCCGTATATCATCAGACTTCATGGATAAAAAACAAGCCATTCAAGCAGGAAAAGATATGATTAACAAAAAATTAATCAATCATTACTACATCATCTCATGAATGGCTTTATGAGAAGCAAATCGTGAAATTTAACGTTTGACCTGGGGAAATACGAATGCTTATTGGTTAAGCTCGGATGCTTACCTCCAAGAGAAACCTTATCTAAACAAAAAACACCTTCGATGACAGCGGCTTGGTTAAAAAAACTGTTTTCGAAGGTGTTTTAAAATTGTTCCATTCTGTGGGGATTGTGCTAGAGGACAGGCATATTTCCTTGTAGGTTAGTTTGTAATCCCTAAAAAGGCTCCTAACAAATAAGAGATAAGCCATAAAGCCCATACACCTATGCTAAATTTGTGGAATTGATGTTTGGCATTTTCAGTTCCTTTTCGAGAGACATAAATTGCCCAAATAAGGTGAATAGCCATTAAAACGATAGCTGAGCCGCCTGCTATTTGATGTAGACCTAATTTTGATCCGCCATTTGTTTCAGCAATAGTGCCCATTGAAGTTGTACCGATTGTATCGAATACAAGACCAAATGCAAAACTTATGATGTGACTTTTTTTAATTGTTCCTGTACGTTTTTCGCTAAACACGCCCCATGTGTAGAAAATGAGTGCAAGTGTGATGGTAACGATTGAAAAAAGTAATGTACTATCCATTTGCGTTTCCTTCTTTCCTTAAAAAGATATGATACTAAAGTTGTAAGATTACCACTTTAGTAGTATGGGAGATAACATTAATCAATGCAACATTAATTTTTTATTACGGTTCCAGGCACGGACATAATGAATGGAGCCACCGAGCGCAGATAGTGGTTCATTACAGACATTCCAGGGACAATCAATAATTAAATAGAAATCAGTATTTGTATGGATCAAAATGGATACTAAAGTAAAACATAGACTAATAACTATAAATTATAAAAATTTTCGTAATTATTAAACAATTGACATTTATACAGGTGCATAATAGTATTGCTTTGTGTGTATATTTTCCTTGTTTTTTTCTATTTATATAGTTTTTTATTCCTAAATTAAGAGGGCAATAAAATATGAAGTGTAGTTAAATAAATTAGAAATACATACGTACTATAGAGACGCTAAATAGTAGAAAAAAAACATAAGAAATACTCATTTGAATAACTAGTTCGCAAAATTTGTCGTAATTGATCAGACAAGAACTTAAAATGAACTGTTAATGAACTTATAAAGATTTATATCAGGCGGAAATTTTAAATTGATAGAAAGACATTTCAGTGATAGTTAAACAAAGTTTGTAAGGAAAACTTGGCGTTTGACCTTCATAGTGTCATACATTTGAAGGAGATTATATTCGATGAAGTTATTAACCAAAATATTATTATCGATTCTTGGTACATGTATGATTGTGTTTGTTACGATCATAGGATTTAATATTTATCAAGTCAATCAATCATCCGTAAAAAATGCAGAAAAATTAGCCTCTACGGAAAGTGAAAGACAGGCAAGTAATGTTGAAGATAAACTAAATTATGCAATGGATACATCTAAAGGGATTGCAACCGCATTAGGCTCAATGGTAGAAAATCATAAAGCGAATCGTCAACTAGCAAATGCCATTTTAGCAAGTACACTTCAAGCAAATCCAAATTTTACGGCTACTTGGACAATATGGGAGCCAAATGCTTTCGATGGAGCAGATAAAAAATATAAGAACACCAAGGGGCATGATAAAACAGGGAGATTTATTCCTTATTGGACTTGGGAAAATGATCAGATTAGTTTAATCGCATCAGATGATTATGACAAACCGGGAGACAACGACTATTATCAGCTTGCCAAAAAAACTGGTAAAGAAGTTATTCTCGATCCTTATACTTATCAAGTAGGCGGAAAAAAAGTACTAATGACCACGATTGTCGTACCTATTAAGATGAATGATAAGGTAGTAGGGGCTGTTGGGGTGGATATTAGTCTAGACTCTATGCAAAAAATAAACAACTCGATTCACCTATATGATAGTGGCTATGGAGCCATTATCTCGAATGATGGAACAATTGTATCTCACAAATCACATCAATTAGTTGGAAAAAGTAGTTATCAGCTTGCCGGGGCAAATTCAAGTAAAGTCAAAACTGCTGTTCAAACAGGGCAATCATTATCCTTTACTGATGTAGCATCTAATGGAGATGATGTATATAAAGTGTATACACCAATCCATATCCATTCTACAGATACTCCTTGGTCACTTATGATCACTATACCGTTAAATGAAGTAAACCAGGATGCCAATACATTGATGAAGTACTCCATCATTATGGGGCTTATTGGTATCATTATTCTTGCAGTATTGATTACATTGATTGCTAGAGGATTGGTTAAGCCAATCGTAAAAGTAGTCGATAAAGTTCAAGAAATTGCTGGTGGGAACTTAACAACGGAAGCATTAACGATTCAATCAAAAGATGAAATCGGTCAACTAGCGAAAGCGATGAATGAGATGACTTCTAATACTCGCACATTAATCAAAGACGCTGCAGGTATTTCGAAACAAGTATCTTCTTATAGTGAAGAGTTATTGACATATACCAATGAAATAAGTGATGGCATTGAACAAGTATCTGCGACAACGGAACAATTAGCTGCAGGTTCGACTGATCAAGCTCAGCATGCTAATGAAACGTTAGAAAAAGTACAACATGTAGATCAAGCAGGTAAAAAGATTGGGCAATATTTGGAGGAAATGACGAATAGTTCGCTAAGAACAGAAGATTCCGTTGAAAAAGGATTACAAAGTGCTAATCAATCGATACAAGGGATGCAAACAATAGAGGAAAAAGTAGCGTCTACTGCAAGTATTGTTCAACAATTAGGTGAAAAG
>DATMJF010000595.1:0-7219 GCA_035554455.1 Rummeliibacillus sp. | reverse complement strand
ACCGAAAATGGATATATGAAATTGATTCATTGATATAGACTTCAAATTCTAGCTTTTGAGAAAAGCTATTCATGATGAATATTAATAAATTTTCTGGGGTATTCTTTTAACAACATGAACTTGAGTATAACAGTGATAGAGGAGGATAAGACTCCCTTTTACTTTGTAGGTGTACGGAAATAATATAATCGTACAGTTATGAAACTGGATCCCTGCAAAAGAACTAAGCATTATTTCTCACTCAGTTCTTTTATTTACATAAAAAAAGACTTTTAACTAAACCTGCTAATAGTTTGTGAAGAATTACACTTAAACTAACAGGGGCTTTAGTAGAAGATCTTTGAGCTGTTTAGTCAGCTCTTTTTTAATTCAACTAACGGAGCAGGATAGTTAAAGTACAGTTATCGGACTATTGGTCTAATTTATTCCTAATATTCATATTTATATTAAGGAATAAAACGAATCTGAGGTGGATAAATGAAAGCCATTGTGTATACAAGGTATGGTCCCCCCGATGTTCTTGAACTAAAAGAAGTAGAAAAACCTATTCCGAAAGAAAATGAAATCTTAGTTAAAGTAAAAGCCACAACCGTAACAGTAGCTGATATAAGGTCACGGAGTTTTACAGTTCCTCCTGCTTTTTGGCTACCCGCACGTATAACACTAGGTTTTAGACAACCCAAAAAAGAGATATTAGGAATGGAGTTGGCTGGAGAAGTGGTATCAGTTGGAGAAAATGTAAAAAAATTTAAGAAAGGAGACCAAGTTTTTGCGGCATCCTTGGTTGGATTTGGTGCTTATGCCGAATATAAGTGTTTGGAGGAAGATGGACCTGTCGCTATTAAGCCTTCCAATATAACTTATGGAGAAGCTGCTGCCGTTCCTATTGGTGCTCGTACAGCATTGTATTTTCTTAAGAAAGCGGGTATAAAGAGCGGTCAATCGGTTTTAGTCTATGGTGCTTCAGGAAGTGTAGGAAGTTATGCAGTTCAGATTGCCAAATATTTCGGAGCAAACGTTACAGGGGTATGCAGTACCAAGAATTTGGAATTAGTAAAATCTCTTGGAGCTGATAAAGTAATTGATTATACAGCAGAGGATTTTTCTAGTACAGACGAAACATATGATATCATCTTTGAAGCGGTAAACAAGAGTTCTTTTTCAGCTTGTATGAAATTGTTAAATAACAAAGGTACCTACATTAATGTTACTGAACCGCTGCCAAGTATTCAAATGCTATGGACTAAATTGACGAGTAGCAAGAAACTATTATTGAGTCGAAATCCACCTGAAACTTCAGAAGCATTAAACTTTCTTAAAGAACTTGTAGAGATGGGGAAGTTAAAAGTGGTCATTGACAGATATTATTCGTTTGATGAAATTGTGAAAGCTCACAGATATGTCGAAAAAGGACACAAGAAGGGAAATGTAGTTATAAATGTGGAACATAGTAACTAATATAAGATTGTACTAAATACATTAATTCGAGTTAAGTAGTGTATCAGCCTATTTTAAATGTAAAGTTAGTGAAATAATGTACTTAAACTAACGGGTTTAGTTGAATAAGAATACCACAAAAAGGACCGTAAATAGGTCCTTTTTCTTTATTAATGGATTATCAACAATATTATTTAACAGTGCCTTGAATTTAATTAATATAGCAATCGATCCAACTCCCAACAAAGGAATAATAAATTCTATTTTAGACAAACTTTTAATACAGGGATCATGAATATCTGAGACGATTTTACACTATGGAATTATTAAGTCTTTAATTTATCTCACTGTATGATAACAGCATCTAAAAGAGGTTTGAAATGATTATGAGGGAGTTGCTTGTTTGTGAATGATTGTAATTGCGATTTTACACCGATGGAACAAGTATTAAAGGAGGATATTCGGCAAGTCATAGCTGTATTACAGAATAGTTTAGATGAAATGGGCAAAGAAAATTATTGTCTTCTTGGTAATTTTGAAAATGTAAAAGACAAATTTAGTGATATTGAAGTCAAAGCTGCTACTTTCTATTTAAATTGTTATCTGGCACCATATACAGATAAATATCCAGAATTATCAATTTGCGCACAAAAATTATCGAATAAGAGACATGGTGGTTTAATCGTCATTCAACGGAAAGATTCCTTGTCATCTTTAATTCAACCGGGGATAACTATAAACGCAGAGCTAACGCATTCTTTATTGGAATCCATTTTTTATCCTGGAAATCCATTACATGATGGGGCTGTTTTAGTAAATCAAAATCATATTAAATCTGCCGCAAATGTTCTTCCACTTACAAATAAGTCTATAGGTGATCAAAAAAAGCTAGGTACGCGTCATCGTGCGGCTATCGGTTTATCTGAACGAAGCGATGCACTGGTGCTAGTAATTTCGGAGGAAACAGGTAGAGTATCTTTTGCATTGAATGGAGAACTTTACCCAATTTCGATCTGATATTGTTAAGTATCATTTTGAATAACTAACGGATTTAAAAATTAATACTAAATAAAACTGGGAATTTTGAATTTCCATTTTAATGGCTTCACAAAAGTCTTGTTAACTTAGTGAAGCCATTTTTTTAATTTGCAACAATTAATCTGTTCCTAATTTGCAGGTCTTGGTCCAGCGGGTTTACCCGTGTTTTCTACTGTCATAATTGGACGAATCGTAATATCTCCATCTACAATAATTTGACAGGATAAACGCAAAAAATCTTCAACTATATGATTGTCGATACCTTTATTGACAAATGCTTTCCTTTCTTTGTTGGTTAATTCTAAATAATCTCCAGCCAGAATCTCTACCCTACAAGTCGTACATTTAGCATTACCACCACATCGATGTAGAATATTTACACCGTTATCCTCAAGTGCTAATACTAACTTTTTCCCATTTTCAACTTCAAAAGTTTTCCCGCCAAATATAGTGACAAATGGCACTAATTATCACCTCAAGTACATGATTAATTTCGTAATAGTCATTAATATATTTATCGCCTTGTTGAGCAATCTTTAGACAGAGCACAGGAAATCAAAGTTCATTAATTAAAAATCTTATAACTTTTTATAAACCTCGATAGTCTATGTATGTAAATGAAAGGAAAGCAGTAAAAGCGAGAAGACAAAATAAAATAAAAAAACTAATGAAAGATAATAAGAATGTTTAAACTTCATTATGTTTATAAGCATTAAAATAGACAAACCCATTATTCTATGCGATAATGGAATATATGCTGATTAGCTAATTCAGAAGTTATTGGCATTCTGCTATTTGTTTTTGAAGATACTTATTCACACTGGCGTGACTTTGGGGTCACAAGGACGCGAAAGAAGGTAGGGTTCGCGTTGCTTAAGTTAGAAAGCTTTCCAGTGGAATTTTACCGCGGCAAGAAAGGTAGACTTTCTCGTAAATATTCCCCGGATGATCGGGTTGAAATTAGAACTTTCATAAATTAGCTAATATAATATAATCCAAGGGGTACGCTCATCATTGAGTGTACCCCTTGTCCAATTTATTTGTAATTTAGAAATGGTATGCTTAAGGTATAATTATTTTGTTCATCTCTTATTAATATAAGATTACTTTCCAAGTATAAAACAACAGGAAGTAGACAATTCTATTTGATGGAGGTGAGCTAAATTGACAAAGGATAAAAAGAAGAAAAGAAATGTAAGCCGTGAAGAATACGGCTATGGTTACGATCTTAGTCCTGATGACTTAGATGTTATTGGACAAAATAATGCAGCAAAAGCAAAAAACAAAAATGAAAATCAAGGTAAACCAACTGATAAAGAGACTCCGTCAAAACTTAATAAATAACTTCAATGACTAAAGTGCCATGGTTGAAACAAGGTTTAATTGTTTCATCCATGGTGCTTTTTTGTATTAAATTACTATGAACGAATCAATTGAGAGCGAATCATTTGAATAATATTTAATTGAACATATCCCATTTCTTCGGGTGTTTCTTTTGTATCATTCGCTAACCATTCTTCGATGACACCAAAGATTGCAGAGAGTATGAAGGATAGAAAATAGTTATTAAATTGCTTAATTTCGTGAAGATCTGTACTTTCATTACTTTGTTGAGATATTCGCAAAAGTACCTTCTGCAAAATAGTTTCTTTATAGAGTGTTTTTACTTTTTGAGAAAAAGCTGGGTCGCCAGTTGGACCTAATAATACTTTAAAAGCGGTTGCCTCCTGTCCAAAGTATGTAAACATTTGAATAATGGCTGGATAAGGTTTCCCACTTTTTATATAACTTAAGCCGTCCAATGGTTCAAAATCATCAAGGCAATCTTGTAAACCTGTAAGTAACCGGTTTTGTATTTGTGTCATTAAATCAAATTTATCAGTATAGTGCAGATAAAAAGTGCCGCGGTTTAGGCCAGTAGCAGTTGCTAACGCTCGAACGGTAACACCTTCAATACCATGTACTGCCATGATATCGATAAAAGCATCTTGTAATTTTTGCTTTGTTTCGAAAGCCATTTGTTCATGGATTTTTCCCATTGTAATTCCTTACCTTTCACTCAATCCAATTTGTAATTATTAGTGTAGCATAGTTGTGACTAAATGTAAGATATTTCAAGTTGTTAGTAGATAAAACAAAGCAAAATAAAAAAGGTTAATATAGAGAAAGGCCACTTTCGAAAGTGGCCCTAAGAACTTAGGATGGTCCTCCTTGTCCCTCTATGCGTATAGCTTGAATATCTCGGCAGTCTACGATAATTGTGGAAGGTGCTTCACCTGAATCTTCTCCTAGATCAAAGAAATATGCACAGCAATCTTTTCTGTCGAAGAAAATAAATAGCACATCTTCAATTGTTGTACCACCTTTTAGGAAAAGATCGACTTCAGTTTGCACTTGTAATCTTCTTAATTGATCGCATGCGCAGCCATTACAGTGATCATTTTCACGACATTTATGACAATCCTTACGATGATTTCTCGAGCTACTCAATCTTATCACCTCCTTTGTATTGATCTGTCTTACAATGATAATTTATGATTTTAAGTGAAAAGCAGTTGTACACTTGTTCCACTTATGAAAAAATATAAATAATTTTGTATTTAATCAATATAAATGCGAATAAACACTTTCGTTAAGAATGTTTATTTATACACTTATTTTAAGCAGCATCTATGATTGAAAGTTTATCTACAAGGAAACCCCAAAAAATATCCCCAACCTAACGTGACTACAACTCACAGCTTTAAAATTTTGCCGAAGAATTTTCAAGCAGTTCTTGGTGGAAGTGAAACATTTAAAATTAGAAAAAAAGATTGGAATTTCAAAGTCGATGACGGGTTAGTTTTAAGAGAATGGATCGGAAAAGAATATACATGCTATGCAATATCAAAACGAATTAGTTACATCGTTCCTTATGAACAGAAGCCAGTTTTTTGTGAAGGGGATTAAGTAACGTTTGAAGGGAAATGTGAAGGAGAAAATTACATTGCTAAAAGTGCAAAATAATAATTGTTGGTTTGGAATTAAGTTTGATTTAAAAAGTGTCGCAAGCTTTGACGGACAGAAGAATCCTCCTTATTTTGAAAAAAAATTAATCAAAATGGGTGGGTTATAAAGGAAGCTCAGCAAGAAAACCACTTGCTGAAGCTAACCTCATTCATCTTCAACATATTCCAAGATATCACCTGGTTGACAATCTAGAGCTTTACAAATTTCATTTAATGTAGTAAATCTAATAGCTTTCGCTTTGTTATTTTTTAAAATAGATAGATTGGCCTTAGTGATTCCCAACTTATTAGAAAGTTCAGTAGAACTCATCTTTCTTTTTACCATAATTAAATCTAAATTCACTTTGATTGTCATAATATCTCCTCTTTATTAAACTGTATAATCATTTTCATTTTTTATTTCAATTGCTGTTTTAAATAGATTTGCGAAAACAAAACTTAATAGACATATTACTAAAGAGACAAATGAAACAACTAGACATGATACTATTGTGAACGCATATAGGTATATGTCGTATACAATGAATAATCCTACAGTAGTTAAATTAAAAAGAAGTAACTCACTGAAAGAACATTTAGAGATTGTTTTCAATTGTTTTGGCATATCTGACGAAAAAGGTTTATTTAACAATAATAGTTTGCACATCTTTTTTAATGAGAATAGAGCTATTAAGTAAGGAATAGCACAGATATAAATCGCTAAAACTACAACCATATCTAAGTTTGTTTCTGTCATAGATAAGGCACTTTTAAAAAAAGCTGTCATTACCAATGGCAAAGATATAAGAGCTAATAGTGTTAGAAAAATTCCAGCCATCACCAATCCATTTGTAACTTTTATGATATTTTTATTCATTTTTTCTCAACTTCCTTTCTTTGATGAAATTATATTACCATCCATTTTATCGAAAAACAATAAAAAAATATCGATTTAGAATATTTTTATGTTATTGGTTTGATATAAAGTTTGATTTAAAAAAAGCCGCGAACAATTCCAGAACTGTAATAGTGTTGAATTACGTCAATTTAATGCGTGAAGATGTAAAAGAAAAAGAGAAAAGATTGCTATTTAACAGATAGCTGAATGAGTTTAGTAAGATGCTGTGCTGCAGAATAAGTTTATTTAACGCGAAAATCGATTATGAAACTGATACAATTTATATAAATTCTACAAACTTAAAGAATAACCTTATAAAAGCAATGCGCTTTTCTGAATGTAAATGAAATACGATAGACAATTTCGATAAGACTGTTTATTGTATTCTTCTAAGTCATGAATTACACTCTAAATATAGTCAACACCGTGTTTAGTGAAAGGATGATGAAGATGACAGTTTCTGTAGAAATCACTGAAGTAAATAAGCATTTTCATAAACATGTAGTTTTAAATGATATTAGTTTAACAGTTCAAAAGGGGAAAATCTTTGGCATGATTGGACCTTCTGGTTGTGGCAAAACGACATTAATTAAAGTGATGGTAGGGATGTTAAAGCCAGATAGTGGTAAAGTAACAGTTTTAGATAAACCAGTACCTCAATTTGAACTCTTAGAAAAAATAGGGTATATGGCACAATCTGATGCACTTTATACAGATTTAACAGGTTATGAAAATCTCCAATTCTTTGCTAAATTATATGGATTCCCTAAAAAACAAAGAGATCAACAAATTGCTTATTCTGCAGAAGTTGTGCAATTAACAGATTCATTAAAAAGAAAAGTGCAAGATTATTCTGGTG
>DATMJF010000594.1:0-4122 GCA_035554455.1 Rummeliibacillus sp. | reverse complement strand
CACTTTTGAATTTGCAATTAAAATTTAGTTTTTTCGTATTATATATTAACTAAAAAATCCTGCTAAATCCCCAAGTAGCATTGTAGGAATTTGGATAGCTCAATATTCAATTGAAGATTGGCAACTTCGCCGTTTCATTTTCAACTGTGACACATACCCTTCTCATTTCTCAGTTTAGGTTATGTTTCTTTAGATAATGTAAGTTGTTGTATTTATACATATTAAAATAAGGCCTAAATATACAAATTTGGCGTATACTTAGACCTTATCAATTATTAATTTCTTAAAACTATTTTTACTTCGTTAATTTGATCAGCTTGAGTGAATAGTATTTTCACTAAGATAATTTACTAAGCGATTTTGGAATGAACTGCCAATTCGCCAATTAAGTAATTTCACTCTTCCTTATAAAGTAGAGCGATTTAAATAGAAAATTAACATTTTACCTATTGATAAAAAAGTTATATTTTTCTTATCCTCAGATGATTGTGTTAAATAATTACTCTTTAGGACAGCACCTTTTTCGCATATTTTTAATTCGATTATCTTTATTCCATATTACGCTGATAGTATACAATAACTGTTAATGATATTTTCTCTTCAATTGTGTTTTTGTACGTATGAGGTCTATCACTTTTAAACCGAATAGCTTGATGTTTTTTGACAACGTGCCATTCCCCATCAATTAACAGCTTTAGCTCTCCTTCATTTACTAGAATATATTCCTCTGATTGCTGATGATGTCCTTCTGAAAGAATTTCACTTTGTCCATCAAACTCCATCATAAACATTTCAAATCCTTTTTTCTCATCGAAAGGAAAATAAGGATATATCTTTACTCGGTCATTTTCTGTATCAATTGCCTGTAAATCTGCTCGATCAATACAATTAACTTTTTCTTCATTTTCACTTGTTAAAGCAGATAAAGGGATTCGTAGACCCGATGCAATCTTCCATAAAATTGTAATGGTTGGGTTCGAATCTGCTTTTTCAATTTGACTTAACATAGTTTTACTAACGCCTGTTAATTTAGACACTTTATCTAAACTTAATCCTTGATTTCCGCGATAGTTTGCTAAGTTTTGTGCTACTATTTCATGAATTGGTCTCAATTCTAAACAACCTCCTTTTCAATATAAAGAACATATTGTACAATATAAAGAACGAGTTCGCTATATTGTGTTTTTAATGCATTATAACAAACTTTTATATTGAAAGGAGTCTTTTTTATGCCAACAAAGCATTTTAATTGGTTACTATTTATCACCATTTTATTAATAGCAGCAAATCTACGTGCACCTATCACATCAGTAGGTGTAGCATTGCCCTCAATCAAATCAACCTTACATCTTTCAACAAATGAAGTAAGTTTAATCACGATACTCCCATTGCTTGCTTTTGCAGTTATTTCATTTTATGTGGCAAAAGTAAGTACACGATTTGGAATTGAAAAAACACTCTTTACTTCTTTGTTAATTCTTCTAACAGGGATTTTATTAAGAGCAATTTCTGATGTTTCATGGCTTTATATCGGTACATTATTCATAGGCATTGGGATTGCCTTTGGAAATGTCCTGGCGCCAAGTATGATTAAAGCCTATTTTCCATCCAGGATTGGTATAGTGACAGGCTACTATACCGTGGTAATGAACGTCTTCGGTGGTCTTTCTTCATATACTACTGCCCTATTGACAACACACTATTCTTATATGGTTGCGTTGAGCTTAATAGGCGTGATCACAATCTTGACAATCATTATTTTTTCATTCCAATTGAGAAATAATCTTATCGTTTCTTCCTCTGTCAAAGAAAAAACAATCAATGTATGGAAATCTCCTTTAGCATGGCAAATCACTTTATTAATGGGCGGGCAATCACTTATTTTTTATACACTCATCAATTGGCTGCCTGAAATGCTTTTAGAAAAAGGAATTTCTACGAATAAGTCTGGATTTTATTTGTTACTATTACAAATAGCAATCCTACCTTTTACTTTTATCGTCCCTATTATTGCTGCTAAAAGAGCTTCACAAGTGTCTATCTTGATTATGACGGGTATACTGTTTGTCTTAGGTACATTGGGACTAATATGTTTCCCTGCAAAATATATTGTAATTTCTATTATTATTCTAGGAATTGCTAGTGGATTTGCGTTTGGGCTAGTCAATACGCTATTTTCATTACGTACAGAAAGTGCACAAACAGCTACAAAATTAGCTGGTATGGCACAATCATTAGGCTACTTACTAGCTGCAGTTGGTCCGTTACTATTTGGTGTAGTACATGATGTAACACACCACTGGTCTGCTTCTCTCTTTATCTTACTAATCATGGCTTTTGTTATTTTATTTTTCTCTTCTGGTGCAGGGCGCAATCAAACTGTGGAGGAAACTTTACAAAAATAAAAAAAGAAATTGTGAAGCGTATACACAATGTGGTGTTCAAGGTTAGCAAATTGACCATAAGGTTCATGTTTTAAAGATAGTCGAGCGTTCATAGTTCTTTTATTACGCTGGGTATTGTTATTGGTTCGTCACTAGGTGGTCTTGGAATCATTAAAGGATATGGTTATGTATCTCCGCTGTGGATTGGATCTTGTTTAGCTATCCTTGGGGCATTAATAATGATAGTTTTTGCTAGGTATCTAGTCGACAATCCGGTAGCTATATTATTCTTATAAAGAAAGCATCTTTCTTGTTAGCTTAGATTACAAAAAATGATGTAGTGTTTATAAAAAATTGTAAAACAAACTTTGTTTTAAAAATGAATTATATAGAAAAACGTAGTCCTCTTATTTTGATCAATCTTTTTCAAAATAAAAGGGCTTATTCTATTACAAAATCAACGTTCGTGACACTTTCTTAATCAAACTTTGTTTTAAACAAACATACGCGAAATATTAACGAACTCATTGATGAATAAGTTCTCACTTAAATACGCCTTATAATATTCAAACGTTTAAATGACTTGTAAATACTATATCCTAAAATAATTCTGTGAGTGCCTAGCACCTTACTCTAAGCTCACATATATCCTCTTATAGTTCCACTGGTTTTTTCCGGTCCTTCCCTGTTTGGAAATGCATCAGATAATACAAGAAATTTTTATCGCTGCCTTCCGCTTCAATTATTTCTACATGGGCAACATTAAGTTCATATGTTCTTCCATCAACCTTTTTACAGTATTTAATTAGTTTTTTTATAACGTTTGACAATGAAGGTTATTTGATTTATCGTAAACTTAAAATATTTTAATTAAAATATTTTAAGTTTATTGCAGAAAGGAGAAAAAAATGTGTTGAATGAACTCTTTGAAGATTTGTATATGAAACTTACTATGAATTTTTATAAAAAGACCGCTCACGGCCAAGTAGAGATTGAAAATTTAAGTGCTGTAGAAATGGCATGCCTTGAAGTTGTATATTTCTTAAAAAAACCTACCTATAGCGAGCTTGCAGAGTTTTTTAATATATCACAGCCGAATGCAACATATAGAATAAACAAATTGATAAAAAAAGGATATCTTACAAAATTCAATGATGAAAAAGATAAACGTGTATATTACCTTCAAGTAACAGATAAATTTATGGATTATTACTGTCTTAATGATAATTATATTAATAATATAATTACAAATTTGAAAAAAAGATGTACCGCAGAGGAAATAGAACAATTTGAAAAAATGTTAAAAATACTAACAAAAGAAGCTATGGAATAATTACAAATGGAATTAAAATTTGCAAAATAGAATGAGCAATATTTAAACAGTGATGCAGTTCTACATGGCAAAAGTTTGTTTTCTGCAGCTTGAAATTTTTGTGCGAATAACATAATTCCTCAGAGATGGAAAGATTAAAAAAGATTGGTCTCAATTACTCAGAAGATGGTTTGCAAAAGATTAATTTGGAACCCATTCTATTTAAAAAATTAGAAGCCTCTTAGACAGTATTTTGGAGAGGTATTTCACATCAAAGATTCATATAGAAAGAGATGTTGATACATGAAGAAAACAATAAAAGAACAAAAGTCGATATTAATTATTCTTCTAAGCAATATATTCATTGCATTTCTCGGAGTTGGTCTCATCATTCCAGTTATGCCATCATTTATGAATATCATGCAT
>DATMJF010000593.1:0-2990 GCA_035554455.1 Rummeliibacillus sp. | reverse complement strand
AGTTCGCTAAGAACAGAAGATTCCGTTGAAAAAGGATTACAAAGTGCTAATCAATCGATACAAGGGATGCAAACAATAGAGGAAAAAGTAGCGTCTACTGCAAGTATTGTTCAACAATTAGGTGAAAAGTCAAAAGAAATTGGAAGAATTCTTGACGTGATCAATGACATTGCGGCTCAAACAAATTTATTGGCTTTAAATGCAGCCATTGAAGCGGCGCGTGCTGGAGAACACGGAAAAGGTTTTTCAGTCGTAGCTGATGAAGTCAGAAAACTGGCTGAACAATCAGCAGAATCTACAAATCAAATTTCTACTATTATTAACGGTGTATTAAAAGAAACACAGGAAGTTGAACAAGCTATGAATGGTGTTGTTCAAGAAGTTCAAGTAGGTTCTACTTTAATTGATCAAAATAGAGTAGCTTTTGATGATATCCATCAAAATATTGATGAAATGGTTAACAAAATCAATCAAGTCAACGGTGCATCTAAAACAATTCATGATGCAACCACAGAAGTGCTAAAAGCCGTAGAAAGTATTGCAGCAATCAGCCAAGAATCATCTGCTGGGACAGAAGAATTATCAGCAACTATGGAAGAACAAAATGCCTCAATGCAAGAGATTCAGGGAATGACCAACAACCTTTCTCACATGGCAGAATCACTTGATCAATCGTTATCCAAATTTAAGTACTAACTTTCTATGATTAATCCTATAAAGTAGACAATTAAAAGTCTACTTTATAGGTCTTTTTTTATGCTGCATAGGTGAGTGGTGCAAGTAAGAGCCTGAGTGGTGCAAGTCGAGGTGAGTAGTGCAAGTGGGGGTCTGAGTAGTGCAAATAAGAGCTCGAGTAGTGCAAGAGAGAGCCTGAGTGGTGCAAGTAGGAGTTTGAGTGGTGCAAGTGAATCAGCAGAGTATAAACATTTATTTAAAACAATACATAAAAAGGTTTTTTTGTAAAATTAGTATCTTGCACAAAAGTATTGATCATTAATGATAAAAGTAAAAAATAGACTATTACTTATATGTTATACAAATTTTCGCAATTGTTAATTTTATTGACATTTATACAGGTGCATAATAGTATTTCTTTGTGCATAATAATTTTCTTGTTTTTTCTTTTTATATAGTCTTTTATTACTAAATTCAGAGGGGGAATAAAATATGAAATGTAGTAAATCTTTTATAAATTAGAAATACATATGTACTATAGAAACGATATATAGTAGAAAAGAAAAAAACATAAGAAATGTGCCGATTTGAATAACTAGTTTGCAGAAATTGTCGTAATTGATCAGACAAGTGAACTTAAAATGAACTGATGAAGAAAGTATAAAGATTTGTATTAGGTGGATATCTGAAATTGATAGAGAAAGACATTTCAGTGATAGTCAAACAGAGTTTGTAGTGACAACTAGGGTTTGACCTTCAGAGTGTCGTACATTTGAAGGAGACTATATTCGATGAAGTTATTAACCAAAATATTATTATCGATTCTTGGTACATGTGTGATTGTTTTTGTTACGATCATAGGGTTTAATTTATATCAAGTCAATCATTCATCCGTAAAAAATGCAGAAACATTAGCCTTCAAGGAAAGTGAAAAAAAGGCAAGTGATGTTGAAGCTAAACTAAATTATACAATGGATGCTGCTAATGGGGTTGCGACCACATTGGGGGCAATGGTAGAAGACCACAAAGCAAATCGTCATCTAGCAAATGCCATTTTAAAAAAGACGCTTGAAGAAAATCCGAATTTTATGGGTACTTGGACAATATGGGAGCCAAATGCTTTTGATGGTGCAGATAAAAAATATAAGAACACCAAGGGGCATGATAATACAGGGAGATTTATTCCTTATTGGAATAAGGAAGGAAATAAGATTAGTTTATATACATCAGAGGATTATGATAAACCTGGAGAAAACGACTATTATCTGCTCGCAAAAAACAGTGGTAAACAAGTTATTCTCAATCCTTACTCTTATCAAGTAGATGGAAGAAAACTGCTAATGACTTCGGTTGTCGTACCTATTAAGATTGATGGAAAGGTAGTAGGGGTTGCTGGGATGGATATTAGTCTAGACTCTATGCAAAAACTAAACAACTCGATTCACCTGTATAACAGTGGCTATGGAGCCATTATCTCGAATGATGGAACAATTGTATCTCACAAATCACATCAATTGGTTGGAAAAAGTAATTATAAGCTTGCCGGGGCAAATTCAAGTAAAGTCAAAACTGCTGTTCAAACAGGGCAATCATTATCCTATACTGATGTATCATCTGATGGAGATGATGTATATAAAGTGTATACACCGATCCATATCGGTTCTACAGGTACTCCTTGGTCACTTATGATCACTATACCGCTAAATGAAGTAAAACAGGATGCGAATATAATGATGAAGTACTCCATCATTTTGGGTCTAATTGGTATCATCATTCTTGCTGTTTTGATTACATTTATTGCTAGAGGATTAGTTAAGCCAATCGTAAAAGTAGTCGATAAAGTGCAAGAAATTGCTGGTGGGAACTTAACAACCGAAGCATTAACGATTCAATCAAAAGATGAAATCGGTCAATTAGCGAAGGCAATGAATGAGATGACTTCTAATACCAAAGCATTAATCAAAGATGCTGCAGGTATCTCAAGACAAGTATCGTCTTATAGTGAAGAATTATTGACACATACCAATGAATTAAGTGAAGGCATTGAACAAGTATCTGCGACAACGGAACAATTAGCTGCAGGTTCGACTGATCAAGCTCAGCATGCTAATGAAACGTTAGAAAAAGTACAATATGTAGATCAAGCAGGTAAAAAGATTGGGCAATATTTGGAAGAAATGACGAATAGTTCGCTAAGAACAGAAGATTCCGTTGAAAAAGGATTACAAAGTGCTAATCAATCGATACAAGGGATGCAAACAATAGAGGAAAAAGTAGCGTCTACTGCAAGTATTGTTCAACAATTAGGTGAAAAG
>DATMJF010000592.1:0-3113 GCA_035554455.1 Rummeliibacillus sp. | reverse complement strand
GTTTCGACTCAGAAGTAGAAGTAGATTACTACCGTAACGGCGGTATCCTACAAATGGTATTACGTAACAAATTAACAAAATAAGTTCGTTGTAAAATGAACGTTTTCATACATGTGCACAGTTAATTGTGCACATGTATTTTTTTTGCTTATTTGAGCGAACGGCGACGACTCCCGCGAAAATTGTCCGTCGGTAACTAAAAGGATGAAATATCAACTGTATGTTAGCAAAGTCATGTCAAAACTAACCAAAGTATTAATTTTTATGGTATAATTATACTAGTTAATAATTGAGGTGTTAAAAAATAATGGAAATGCAAAGCAAAATTAAGCGCTCACTTGTCTATTCAGCGGGATTTTTGCTGTCGATGAGCTTACTATCCAATGACGCACTTGCTGCTGAAGTAAGTGGACAAGACAATGCAATCAAAGTAACAAAAAGTGGTTTAGAAAACAGTTCGAAAGGAGATAACAATCAAACTCAAACTAATGATACAAATTCATCTGAAAGTGGAAGTGAAAATCAGATTATTGAAAATTTCGCTAAAATCAGTTCAGATGCAGAGCTTTTCACACCGGAATCAATACAACCAACAAATTTGAAACTGCCAGCAGATGATCATACATATTATGTAACAAAATCTTCAAATGAGGATTATTTTGAAATCCATATAGGGGAAAATACATATTGGATTAAAGCGGAAAACTTAATTGCTTCGACTGAAAACCCTTCAGAATTAACTCAGAAACGAAATCTCATCATCACCACTAAAAGTAACTTTAACATCTACTCAGAAAAAGATAACAATTCGAAAATTCTTGTTGAGGGAACAAAAGAAACAACATTTAAAGTAATAGATGTAGTACAAGATTATTATGTGGTATCAATTGCTGGAGTAAGAGGATATATTCCTATTAGCGATGTAGATATCGAGTACAAGAAAAACAGCAATGTAGAGGTTGCAACAAGCTCTGTTAAAATGTATAAAATCGATGGTGGCAAGTATAAAACGATGGGTTCATTAGTAAACGGAGCAGTAGTAAAAGTAGTTAAATCAACAGCTAAATATCATATTATTCAAGTTGGAAATCAAACATATGCAATCCTCGAAAAAGGTACAATTCCTACAGAAAAACCTGCATCGCTTGGAACATTAATAAAATCCACCTATCCCATCACGCTAACAGTAAGTAAAACAAACTCTATTTATACTTCTAAAGGTAACAAAATGGGAACAATCGATAAAGGACAAGTTGTTAGCTTAAAAGGTTTAAAAGGTAACAAAGGAATCATTAATTATATGGGGAAATCAGGTTATGTAGATCTTAAATACTTTAACCATTCCAATATAGTTAACCCAACAAAGAATATTACATACGGGATGTACAACTATTATCTTCGTGTAATTGCACAGCTATATCCTGAATTTACTGAAGT
Source organism: Rummeliibacillus sp. (assembly GCA_035554455.1). Taxonomy (GTDB): domain Bacteria; phylum Bacillota; class Bacilli; order Bacillales_A; family Planococcaceae; genus Rummeliibacillus. Next base: position 1,676 of record DATMJF010000592.1, on the reverse strand, counting down.
CGAAAAGATTGGGGAATCTGTACAAGGACGCTCTATTTATGCACTTCGAGTAGGGAATGGTAAGAAAGAGATCTTAATGGATGCTGCTATTCATGCACGGGAACATATGACAACAAATGTCCTAATGGAAATGATAGATCAGTATACTGTTTCTTATCGAAAAGGATCAAATTATGCAGGATATAATGTGAAGAATATATTAGATAAAACAAGTATTTGGTTTGTGCCAATGATGAATCCAGATGGTGTTACATTAGTCCAAAAAGGTATTGGGTCAATGGAAAGTAAATACAAAGCAAATTTAAAAAAATATAATCATGGAAGCAATAATTTTAATCGTTGGAAGGCAAATGGACGAGGTGTTGACTTAAATCGCAATTTTGATGGATTATGGAAATATGTAGCCACCACACCTAAGTCTTATATGAATTATAAAGGAACAAGTGCATTCTCAGAGCCGGAAGCACAAGCATTAAAAGCATTTGTACAACGTCATCAATTTAAAACGGATCTTTCCTACCACTCATCTGGGCAAATTGTATATTGGTTCAATTTCCAAAAAAGTTCTAATCGAACACGAGATTTAAATTTAGCTAAAAGTGTTGCGAGAATTACAGGCTATTCAGTTGTACCTCCTTTACCATATAGAGGATCTGGATCATCTGCCGATTGGTTTATATTAAATCAAAAGAAACCAGGTTTAACTATTGAAATTGCTCCTTACGCGGGATATGGACCAGTTCCACATCGTTATTGGAGTAGTGTATGGAACAAAAACAAATCAATCGGCTTATACGGTGCAAATGAAGCAAGTAAACGATAAACTGTTGTATAAACCTCTATATTGAGAACTTTAATCAAAAAGTTTGAAAAATCACCCCTTTAGTTTTTCTTGGGGGTGATTTTTTATTTGATGAGATTTTTATCAAACTTTATTCCAAAATTACATCAATAATGTATATCAGACCTCAAAAGCATCTCTATTATATTTAATAAAAGGCGGGAAATTTCTCCGCTTCTGTTACTGAATAGGAACTAATATTTCACATAAATAATTATCAATCATTTGTGAAGTGTATCTTTCTACAATTGGTTGTTCTCTTATTGATAGATTATTTTTTTCTATTTTAGAAAAAATATTACTCCAAAATTCATTGATTGCTTCTTTTGTATGATCAAGCATGAAAACAGCATATTTTCCGCCAGCAAATATACCAACTTGAGCAGGTTCTGTTACATTAAAATCTTTCTTTATAATAACGCAAACATCATAACGACATTCCTCTTTAGGAGTAACCTTTGGGTTATCTTGTGGAATACCTAAAATTGTAGAATTATCAAATACACCATTCAACTTTGCCCACTTTTTAAAGGACTCCATTAGTTCTTTGTTTTGCCTTTCACCATACTCTCCAACGCTTCGGAAATAAGCAATCCTTGATTCAGGTAATTCTTCAATAGTTATTTTCATATTTTAGTCCTCCTTTCTTAGATAAGGTAATTCGATTTAAAATGTTTTTCAAGCTCTTTTTTAAAAGAATATACTGAATCAATTTCATAATGCAATATTCATTGCTTCGCTGTAGACGGCAAGTCCTCGAAAATGCATTCTATTTCCTTCGTGCGACGATGATTCAGTGAGGTTCAAAGTCCTACCAAAATGCTTGAACTGAAAG
>DATMJF010000591.1:0-9368 GCA_035554455.1 Rummeliibacillus sp. | reverse complement strand
ATTGCACTCATGAATATGAACATCAATGGTAGCAAGTTATAGTTTTCCGAAACCGAACCGTAAATACTAATCAACATGACTAAGATTGCAAAAATTATTTGAAATAACATTAAAATATCAAACTTTTTTTCTGCCATTTATATAGCCTCCCGCCAAAAATCCGTTACCTATAAAAGAGGAACGTTATTTTATGACCCTTTAATGTAAAAAGCACAGATCCATTACTCTGAAATTGCGCCCTTTTCATGAAGAATGGCGCTTTCCATATTTCAGAAAAGCGCCCGATTGTTGAAGATCCAGGTTTTTATTCAGATAACACACTCTGCAAAATCTCCAAAAGTCCTATCGTAGCTATGTTTATATAGCTTTACATAAAAAGCTGTATAAACAATATTCAAAAGAAAACCCAAGAAATGTTGTCTTCATAGCATTTCTTGGGTTATTGTGTCTTCCCAAACTTTCATTTGGGAACGTTATTTAAATTATTTCGTATATATATTACTAAAAGTTAAATACCCCTTTGGTAATCGCTACAAATCCAAATGAGATCATACCTAGCATAGAGAAAATATACATAAAAATACTTTCTTTCGAAAAAATTCGAACTTTCGCGAAATCTTTACTGAAATCAGAAAAGAAATATAAAATGACTGGGACTACTAATACAAACGCTAACCAATCTTTCCATTCTCCCTCATTCCAAGGAAACTTCGTTACTTCATCAAATATACTTAATACAAATCCAAACAAAAAACCTTGTGCATATTTCTTGATGTATATCAACAGATTAAGCCTCGCTCGTTACCTACAATTTTTAAAATACCCCAAAATAATATTAGCATTATTTCAGCTGTCTTACTATTTAAATCTTATATACTACTGATACCTTAATAAAGATTATAAAATGCACCCAAAGTGTTGTTTGGTAACATTGAATGTTATTCAATAATATGGCCTATACATAAAGAAAGAGCGCAATTTCTACTCTAGAATTGCGCCCGATTGTTGAAGATCTTAACTACTTTTTCTTGTTGAACTAACGCTACCCATTAGTTAAATAAGAACCTTCTTTTATTGCGTATAATCTACGAACTATGCAACATCTTCATTGCATTTATCACAATGGATTGAACCTTTAATATCTTGTGACCAATTATCATCATTGCCACATTTACAAGGTTTTACATTATCCCAAATTACGTCTAAACTTTCGTGTAGAGAATTCATTTCTCCATCTCACTCCTTACGTATAGCGCCCTCGACCAAAGGAAATACAGTATAATATGGGGCAAGGCGTTTAGTCATTGACTGAACTAACACCAGCCTGCCTTGCTCCTTCGCTTTACGACCATAACAGCTTATAGAAATAAAGAATAAGCCTACTCTCCAACAACAAGCTGTTTGAACAAAATGTCTTAAGCTTAAATAAATGTCCATTTTCATGCCATCCTTTTTAAGGTTGGTTTTTAGTTTGAAAATTGTTGCACATCATGTGTCAAAAGCGACATAAAACATTCATTCTTATTGAACTAACCTGACCCGTTAGCACAATAAGAAAAAGAGCTGACGATCTATTTATTGATCTTCAACTCTTGCCCCCGTTAGTTCAATAAGAAAAAAGAGTTGTCTAATTCCCTGCTCATCTTTGGGTATGTCTGCGTTACTTACTTCCTTTGAGAGAACTCTTAGTTCAACGCTCAGGCTAACACTAACATTAATTGCGTAATTTTTTTATAAAAGTGTAACGATCCTCAGTTACAAAACTACAGTCAGGAACTAAAGGGGCTTTGCGAAGCTTTAAAGCAAGTTTATTTAAAATTGGTGTAATCTCAGCACATTCACTCTCATCGATAGCATATTCTAAGCCATATTGATAAATATAGGGTTTAATTTCATTCATCCAGACAATAGAGCCTAGCAGTTTAATAGTCTCTCCAAATAAGTAAGTCTCAAACTCAAAAATGATATTAGGATTTACTGTAAGCTTTAAATCTGTTATAAAGCGAAGACCACCTAATCCAATATTCTCGATTAATACTACTGTTTTTCCTACGTCCACCTTACGGCCATTAATTCGTGTAAGTGTCATTGAACCACTGAGCGGGAAATGAAGAGGGACTCTGAAAAATTTTCTTTTTTCCTCTAATGTTCGATTTTCTAATTTGAGGTCATTAGTTATTTCCATTGTTCCAATCTTTAATAATTCTTCAAATTCAGTAGCTGGTAGAGGCTTTGAAAATAAATATCCCTGAACAATCTTACATCCCATTTGCTTTAAAAGACGGTATTGCTCATAAGTTTCTACTCCTTCAGCTACAACGCTCATCTTCATTCTTTCTGCAAGTTTAATCATGGTTTGAGTGATGAAGTTCGATTCATTCTCTTCATCGGAACTCAATTCGGTAATAAAAGAACGATCAATTTTCAATGTATTGATATATTTTTTAAACTTGGTTAAATAAGAAAGTGATGAATATCCTGTACCAAAGTCATCTAAGGAAATAGTTATTCCTGTTCTAATGAGATCATTTAAAGTCGTCAAAACAATTTTCTCATTTTCTAACATAGAAGTCTCAATAATTTCTATTTCGATAAACTCAGGGTCAAGTTTGGTGTCTGCCAAAATCTCCTGTAAGTTACTAACAAGGTTGTTTTTATCCAAAAATCGTTTTGCTGATATATTCACAGATATAGGTATTTGTGGTAAGCCCATTTCTTGCCAAGCTTTAATTTGCTTGGCTACCTTCCATTTCATTTTTTTGCCCACTTCAGCCATTAACCCATTTTCTTCAATAATTGGAAGGAACTCGTTTGGAGATAGTATCCCCCATTCTGGATGATTCCATCTAATTAACGCTTCTGCCCCTATTATTTCATTATTCTCTGTGCTTACCTTTGGCTGAAAATAATACTCTAATTGATTCTTATCAAGTGCTAAACGGATGTCAGAACCTAACTTAAAAGCCCTAAATGTTCGAATATCCATAGTAGAAGTATATACTTTAAAAGTATTTTTCCCTTCCTGTTTTGCGTTATGTAGGGCTGCATCTGCATTTTTCATGAGGGAGATTGTATCCTCACCATCATTTGGGAAGAGGCTGATACCAATGCTTGTCGTCATAAATAGTCTATATTGACCCACGACAAATTCTTCTCCCATTAAACTAATAATTTGGTTTGCTACGTCAATTATCATGTTGATAGTTTTACAATCAGGTGAAATGATTGCATACTCATCTCCGCTCATCCTAAACAGTTGGTGTTCATCTCCAAGTACTATCTGAAGGCGTTTAGAAATAGCTATCAATAATTCATCCCCTACACGATGACCGAGTGTATCATTTGTATATTTAAATCTATCCAAATCAAGATACATAATTGCCAGCTTCTGATTCAATGTTTTAGCGATTACTAATTCCTTTTCCAAAGTTTCTTCAAAGGACTTTCGGTTTGGTAACTTTGTCAATTGGTCATAATAGGCAAGAAAATTAATCTTCTCCCAAGATTTTTCTCTCTCTGTAATATCTATAATTGTACCCAAAATTATAGGGTCTCTATTTATATAAATTAATTTGGAATGTGCTTCTATTCTTATCTCAGACCCGTCTTTACGAATTACACGACAATAATGTGTTATTCCATCTTCTCCGTCTATTAACGAATCAAAGGTGGATTGGAGTTCATTAATATCTTCAGGATGAATATAATTAATAATATTGAAATTGACGTCAGGGTACTTAGTTCCTAGTAGTTGATGATAGTATGGATTACCATATAAGAGATGTTTATCCTTTAAGATATAAACACCTACCAATGCTTCTTCCACAATAGCTCTAAATTTTGACTCCGACTCAAGTAAACTATTTTCAATTTTTCGAGCTTCAGATTTATCTATTATAATCCCAAAAACACCGGTTACTTTACCCTCTACAATTGCAGGAAGGAGTATAATATGAATCGGTATGCTCTTCCCGTTGTTATGTATAAAGAAAGAGTCCATACTTTTTGGTTCTCCGTTAAGGACTTCTAAGAAGTTATTCTGATAATTTTCCTGTTCATGCTTTGCTAAATATTTAATAAGTGGGGTAAGCGAAACTTCCTCAACCGAATAACCTATCACTTTAGAAAGATTTTGATTTGCATTAGCAACAACACTTTCTCTATCTAAAAAAAGTATTATATCTGGGCTATGCTCAAACAAGGAATTGTAAAAAATATCTTTATCTATATACTTCGTCATGGAATAAACCCCTTACTTTTTAATCCTAATTAATTTTTAGTAATATTCAAATGGATTTATTGTGATACCTACTGTTTTACCTAATACAAAAGATAATTCCCCAAAACTTATAGTATAATCCGAAAATCTATTATGAAGCTACACGACCTATACCAGTGATGGAATAGGGTGAATTAAGTAAGATAAGTATTGTTTTCATCTTGAAAATGGTCAAATGTTATTTAATATTTAATAATTGTTCTTCCCAAGTGCTGTCCATTTTTAATCGCTTCAATCGTTTGAGGTAATTCTTCAAGTGAAATTTCATTTATTAGAGTAGTTTGAGAAATATTCCATTCATTCGCAATTTTCTTCCAAATATAACCACGATCTTGTATTGGTACGTTTACAGAATCAATTCCCAAAAGGTTAATTCCTCTAAGTATAAACGGCAACACTGTTGATCTTAGTTTTATACCACCTGCATTCCCACACATACTCATACTTCCACCATAAGAAATTTGAGGGATTAATACAGAAGCAATTTCCCCACCAACAGTATCTAGGACAAAGTCAAATTTTTGCTTATTTAACGGTTTATCTTGTACTCCTAATTCATCTGCAAAAATGACATCAGTAGCTCCTAAAGATTTTGCTACTTCTATCTGGTTTTCTTTTCGAACTAAAGCAGTAATATTTTTGTAACCAATTTTAGATAAAATTTGTAAAGCGATACTACCAACTCCACCAGTTGAACCAGTAACCAGAATCCTAGGATTATTATTTATATCCATACCTTTCTCCTGTAAAGCCATTATAGAAAGGGCGACCGTAAACCCTGCTGTTCCAAAAATCATAGCATCTTTCAAGGATAAGTTGACTGGTAAAGGAACAATCCAATCTCCAGTAACTCTAGCATATTCTGCAAACCCTCCTGTATGGCTCATTCCCATAGCAAAACCTGTAACAACCACTTTCTGTCCCTCTGTGTAACGACTGTCCGTTGTATGAACAATGGTTCCACTTAAATCAATCCCCGGAATCATCGGATAATTTCGAATAACTCCTCCATTTTTTTGAACAGCCAACATATCTTTATAGTTTATTGAAGAATATGATACCTTAATTAAAACCTCTCCATCCGAAAGGCTGTCAAAATTAACATCTTCCAAACCATAAATTACTTGATCATTTTTTTCTTTTACAATAATCGCCTTGAACGTATCCATAGATATCAATCTCCTTTTTATAACAAAACATTTCCGTAACAAAAATGTTTTTTCGCAAAACGTAACATGATATTATTGTAATGTCAATATGGAGGAGATACTATGGAATTAAAAGATTGCATGAACTTTTTACTAAGTGCTAGTCAAAATAAAGTTTTTAAATATTTCAGCAAGCTTTTAGAGGACTATGGAGTAACACCAGCTCAATATGGTGTATTGAATTGTTTGTGGATAGAAGGACAATTATCTCCTAAACAAATTGGAGAGATGGTTTATTTAGAAGCCCCTACTGTCTCGGGGATATTAGATAAAATGCAAAAAGCTGGATTAATAGAACGTTCGATAGATCCAAATAATCGTAGAAATGTTTTAGTGATGGCTACTCAAAAATCTAAAGAAATCAGAGATGGAGTTGAAGCTGCAACAATTAAGTTAAATAATAAGGTTCTTCAAAACTTGACAGATAGCGATACAGAAGTTTTGAAAAAAGCATTAGAAGTAATAATTAAGTCTGATTTTTAATTATAAAACCTATTTTTTTCTCTTAACCTATGGTTGGAACAGTACTTGATGGAGATTAAAATTATTGCCATTTCTACAATTCTATTCTTAGAAAAAGGAGGAGAAATAATGTCTTATTTTTATTTTAGCTCTTACAATTGTTGGGGAACTTATTGGTTCCTCTTTAATAAAAGCATCTGAAGGATTTTCAAAACTCTACCCAACAATTGGGTTGTTCATTGCCTTTGTGTGCTCCTTTTTCTTTTTATCTTTATCATTGAAAACAATCCCCTTAAATACTGCATATGCATTATGGTCAGGTGTTGGACTTGTTTGTACGACAATCATTTCCATTTTAATTTGGAAAGAAAAGATTAACTTTGCAAGTGTTGCAGGAATAGTACTTATTATTTTAGGAGTTATAATATTAAACTTGTTCGAACCTGGTCACGGTGAATCTGGTCATAAAGCAAGTGAAACTATTACTATTAATGAAGAATGAAATAACAATAACAAGTCCTTCAAATCATACGAAGGACTTGTTTATTTATATCCGTATTATTTAATGGAGTCTTTCTTTCAGAGCCTGAGATTTGTATTTTACAATCTCTTCTAAAGAAGAACCTATATATCTTGATGTTACCAGCAATCTGGCCCTATTACTGAAAAAGGCACAATTCCAATTCAGGAATTGCGCCCGATTGCAGAGGATTAAAGAGAATACAGTTCTATTATTTTTTCTAAGGGTAATTTATTCGGATTGCACATATCAACAAAATAGGGTAACTGCCATTTTTGAGTTTTCATCGCTTGTTTACTACTCGGACTATCCCAGCTAGGATAAACTCTTATTGCCATTTTGCCCTTTGTTGAAGTAGACCTAAGAATGTTCTGTTTTAAAAGAATTTCTTTTGGAAAAATAAATTGACCAAACTCATTTTCATTTTTAAAGGTAGTTATAACTAATAAATCAGGGGCCTCCTCATATAAGTAGGGTTGATTTTTATTATTTTCGTCCTTTTCCCAAAATGCAACAAACTGCCCTACTTTGGTAGGGGTTATATTCGCAACTCTGAATCGAACTGTTTTAGAAGATAATTGAAATGTACCAGCACCATACTTAGAATTTTGCTTCTCTTCTTGAACTGACTTTACAGTTAAGTGATTCGACTCATAAATCATTTTATTTACATAAGTTAATGCTGTAAAAAAATTATTCATTTCTTCACTCCTAAATTTCAAACAAAATAGCCCTTTTATTTAATAAAACTCAGATTCATTACTCTAGAATAGCTCCCTATAATTGATAAGCCCTTCACTTAAATTTTCACCTAGTTCTTCTTAGTTCTTCAATTATCATTAAAGTCGAGAAAACAATGGTGGCACTAAGAAAAATTATTTCAAAGATTAATCCAGACATAGCAGAATTAAAGACTCCGCTATTTATTCTTCCATCCCCACCTCCAAGACTTCCGCCAAGGAACACAGTAAAGGCCAAACCTAAAATTAGCACTAAACCAGAGTATAAAAACTTCCTCATATTAATTCACCCTTTTAAACTTTTGTAATTCATTGTAGTTATTGAACAATCCTGCCCTTTAACTTAATACCAATTATTTCAAAAGCTTATTATTTAGGCAATCCCTTATTCAACAATCTGGCCCTATACATAAAGAAAGAGCGCAATTTCTCTCTAGAATTGCGCCCGATTGTTGAATAAGAAAATCCGGTAATACAGGGTTTTTAATCAATCTTTTTTACAAATTATCAATCTTTATTATAAACCATCAGACTTTTTTATAAATTATCAAACTTAATTCAAAAGCTATACCTGTTCCTATAGCTGAACAAAGAAATACACTATAATCTTTATACTGAAAATCGAATTAAATAATGCCTCTTTTTTATTTCATAATTTATCGGTATAAACCAAACATTAAAGACTTGTTTGAATTTCATCCAGTCTTTTACATCACACTTAAGTTGTATACGTCACGACTAGGTTGTAAACAAACATAAACTGTTACATGATAAAAAAGTGTCGACTGAAACACCAGTAAAACAAATAAAATTTCGCCAATTTATCATACATATATATAAAAAAGTTGTCGACTCGTTTTACATTTTTTGTAACAACAACTTTGATACATAACAAAAAAGTTGTCGACTGAGATACCTTTATATAGAAAATAATCTATACATATGATTCTTTAGTTTTCACCATAAAATAAATCCCGAATCTCCCTTGTTATAACAAAGATAATTCGGGATTCGTTTTGCTAACTATTTTTTAAATAGTTCCACTTCACCAATTCCCTCTACAATTAGTTTTAGCTTTTTGGAATTGTTATAAGAAGTTATTGGAAAGTTTGTTGAAATAATAGTTTCGTTATTTTTTATACTCATACCAAAATCAGTTGCTTGATATTCATTACCATCTTCATCTATGATTTTCATACGATGTGCAAAAGTATTTTCATTATCGTATATCCCATCTAAAGAAAATGTTAGATTTAATGATGTTGGATTTGCATTAGCTTTAGTAACTTTGATGATAGATGATTGATCCTTCATGGCATACTGAACAGTTAAATCTGATTTTTCCTTATCTTTGTTGGCTAATGACAGTTCCCACTTTCCATCAATTTTCTTGACTTCCTCTGTACCGTAGAGGACATTGACACTTTCTACTTCTATTACAGCATCTTTTAAATTTGGTATAATCCCTTTATTAGAATTGATTAATACATCATACTGAATTCTCCCAGTTTTTACATCCAATATTGGGTTTTGATGATCTAAGCTAGAAATATATCTATTGTCACCCTTCAAGGGTTTTGTATCTGGAATATATTCCACGATGTATTCGCCATCTCCATTTTTTAATCGATAATCCATCGAAACTTCTTCTGCATTATTTAAGATTGAGGGGTCTTCAAATACTAACTGGAAACTTATCCCTAATTTATTTACATCCGAAAAATGTTTGCCTAGTGTCATTTTAATATTCTGATCGGTAACTGTACTTTTACTTTCTTGTGTAAAACCATTATTTACGGCTTGTTCTATGCCTTTATCTCCAAAGTTAAAGAATTCGTTAATACCAGCCATTACATGTTCATTTGTAAGGACAACTCCAGTTACAATAAGAGCGCAAGCAGCAGTCGCCACTCTTTTCCAAATGAAGTTGGACTTTCTCTTTTTAGATTTAGCACGAATAGTATCATAGGATTGATCTAAAGATTGCCTTACTTTAACAGGTATTTCCTTCTTTTCATTCATCATCTGATTAAACTCTTTTTCGAAGTTATTTTTCATAGACCATCACTCCCTCATTTTTATAATAGTTATTTCTCAATATCGCCTTGGCCCTAGAGAGTCTGGACTTAATCGTCCCTTCAGGCTCTTTTAAATACTCA
>DATMJF010000590.1:0-2369 GCA_035554455.1 Rummeliibacillus sp. | reverse complement strand
ATGTGTACATTATTGTTAGAATAAAGTTTGTTTTAAAGAATTTGGGGGACAAGATGAAAAGTTTAAAAGTATCAAAAATCGGAAAATTAATACTAATCATTCTTCTGTTTTTTATTACATCAATAAATGAGAAGGCTTTGGCAGCTGAAAATCATAATGATTTAGATATTTCTAAAATTGATGAATACATGAACAATGAACTTAAGAGACAAAAAATTCCGGGTGCTTCAATAGCGATAGTGAAAGGTGATAAAGTACAATATATCAAAGGTTATGGAATATCAGGTCCTAATGGAAATAAAATGACACCACAGACGCCAGTTGTCCTTGGATCTGTTAGTAAATCATTTACTGCACTAGCCATCATGCAATTAGTAGATCAAGGTAAGATTCAATTGGATAAACCGGTTCAACATTATATACCTTGGTTTAGAGTTTCAGATGAGGAAGCATCAAAAGAAATTACCATTCGGCATTTATTAAATCATACCAGTGGAATCTCTGAATATGAAGGGCAACGTGCTATTTCTGAAGGTGATCAATCGCTAAAAAAACTTGTAGAGAGTTTAAAAGGACTGCGCCTAGAAAAAAAAGTCGGAGAATCATACCAATATTCCAATTTGAATTACGCTATTTTAGGTTTAGTCATTGAAGAAGTTACAAAGACTCCCTATGATGAATATATAAAAAGAAATATTTATAAACCGCTTCAAATGGTGAATAGTTATACAGATCCAAAAGAAGATAAAAACAATACGATAGCTACTGGCTATGAAACGATGTTTGGATTTAAACTACCAACAGAACAATTAAATCATGAAGCAAACGTTCCTCATGGTTATCTCATTTCAAGTGCTGAAGATATGGCAAATTATATGATGGCTATATTAAATAAAGGTCAATTTAAAGGTGAAAGAGTTTTAACAAAACAAAGTATGGATGAAATGCATCAACCATCATCTCTCATTAAGGATCATACTTATTATGCGATGGGATGGGAAGTAGATGATGATGTGATATCGCATAATGGCTGGACGGAAAATACATATACAAGGGTCCTTTTAGATAGTGAGTATGGAATTACCTTACTAATCAATTCATTCGATTATTTAAATAGTAATCGATATGATCAGATGGTGACGGATATATACAATTTTGTTAAACATAATAAACCTCTGAAATCCAGCGAAGAAAATCCTTTTATGATTTATATCATATTTGATTTAATTATTGTTGTGGCAATGGTATTCATAACTTTTTCAATTTATAAAATATTCAAACGACAAAAACGTAAAGTAAAGCCTCTCAGGGTAATAGTTAATGTAGTGTCTTTGCTTGTTTTTAACTTCTTACTACCATTATTAATATTGTATGAATTTACTTTAGTGGCACCACTATCAACGGTAACATTATTTGTTCCAGGCATTGGGCATGCTTTATTCATCATTTCATTATCTCTAATTATTATTGACGTAATTAAGATTGGTAAACTAATACGTATTAAGCTGAAAACAGATAAAGGCTCAAAAGAAAATTGGAGAGTAATTGAATTCGATGAAACTAATCATAAGATAGTATGATAAATTCATTAATTGAGAATTAACAAGTTGAATTTTCTTGTAACCATAATAGGGAGGGCGTTGATCCAAAGGATTAACGCTTTTTCTATTGAACTTATTGTACTAACAGAGGGGGTCTTTTTAGAGACTATCTACACAATAGGGCACTGTATTAAGTGAAAATAAAAAAAATCGCAGACGCGACTTTTTTTATTTTCATATTTTTAAATTGATTGAGAGTAATCCATATTAAATCTTCCCAACCATCTTCCCTTTATAAATTATGAAGGAATTCCCTAACATAGTAGTAAGATTATTATTTATGCAAATTTAGAGATCAACTTGTGTAGTGTTCCACGTAGATTAGGTATATCATGTTGACTTACTGTGAAGCGTACAAAAGATTCGTCCATTTCTAATGCTTCAGATAAAAGCCTGCTTAATCCTCGTGCTTTACGATCAACTTGCATTAGTATTTCAACAGAATCGGTTGATTGAGATGTGAAAATAATTTCAAGCTCGTCTAATCGACCACGGAAATGACTACTAGTAGGTACAAACTCAAACTCTTGGGCAAAAGGATAATGATTACGGAGTTTATAGGATGCTTGTTCGCATTCAACCTCACGAAGACGGAATCCAAGATTAGAAATCTCTTCTAGGATATCTGCAACTAATGGGGTAGGGCTTACTTTAATATAATCTTCATCCTTAGGATCAATAGCATTAGCGATATCTAAATTTGTTTTAATCCATATTTTTGTTTTTCCAATTGTAACTGGAGTATCGATTGGAAGGGAAAGTGAAAAT
>DATMJF010000589.1:0-2534 GCA_035554455.1 Rummeliibacillus sp. | reverse complement strand
TCTTTTACGATTGGAACTGAAAGCTTACCAAAGTAATGTTCAAATACCTCATCTAAAGTCAATGAAACTTTTCGCTTTGCTGGTTCTGCATGGCTAAAGTCAGCAATTATAATGCCTGCAACATCATCAAATTTCCCTGCCTGTCTAAGCTGATTCAGCATACAATCGACTCGATATGGTTCCTCATCTATATCTTCAATAATAAGAATTTTACCTTTTGTATCCACTTCATATTTTGTACCGATGCCATTTGATAACAAGCTAAGATTGCCACCTGTTAACTCCCCTTGGCATTGCCCTGGACGAAACATTTCAATAGATGCAAAAGACTCATCATATTGGAGTACTGTTGGTTCTAATAATTGTTGGAACATCTTTGCCGATTTTTCCTTGAATGAATCTTTTCCGACATCTGATCCGAGCATTGGACCGTGAAATGTTATGAAATCGGAATATCTACCAATGGATGTATGTAAAAAGGTAATATCTGAATATCCCCAAAATACTTTTGGATTATGTGCGATTAAATCAAAATTAATACGATCTGTATAACGAGCAGCTCCATATCCCCCGCAAGCACATATAATGCCTGCAATACTCGGATCTGCGAACATTTGATGTAGGTCGTTTAAACGTTCATCATCTGTTCCAGCTAGATAGCCATTTACTTGGAACAACGATTCTCCAAATTTATAATTAAGACCTAGCTTTTGTAAAAAATCCAATGAACGCTCTAAACTCTTTAAATTCGGTGGACTTGAAGGTGCAATAATACCGATTGTATCCCCAGTCTGTAATCTCTTTGGTTGACGTTTCATTTTATTCCCTCCCTTTCTTTCATAAATAAAACGATAAGGTAAGACTCATGAAAAATTATCATCTTATTTAAGAGAGAAAGAGCAGTGCCACAGAGTGACACCGCAATATTGTTATTTTTTATCTGCCCATTTAAGCTCTAAGTAACCTACTGGGTGACGAACAACACCCGTTACAGATGGTTTTTGCAATGTTAATTGATTGTAGAAATAAAGTGGAATAATTGGTGCTTCATCAATTAAGATTTTTTCTGCGTCTTGAAGCATTTTCCAACGTTTAACATTATCCGTTTCTTTTTTAGAATCAGCGATTAATTTATCGAATTGTTTATTTGACCAGTTTGTACGGTTCATAGAAGAACCTGTGATGAAGCTTTCAATTGCATTCACTGGATCTGCATAGTCAAATAAGAATGATGAACGTGATAATTGGTGTTTCAACTCTTTTTGTTCTGTCATAAATACGCCAGATTCAACATTTTTGAGTTTAATATCTACACCAAGATTTTCTTTAAATTGACTTTGAAGTGCTACAGCAATTTTTTGATTATCCGGGCTAGTAGAATAGGTAAGAGTAGCGGCTGGAAGTTTTGACCAACCTTCTTCTTTCATACCTTCTTTAAGTAGTTTTTTCGCTTCGTCTTTGTTGAAAGTGATTAGATCGCCAGTTGCTTCACGGAAATCTTCACCTTTTGAATTTGAAATACCATAACTTACGAAACCGTGTGCAGCTTTTTGGCCTTGTTTTGTTACATAGTCCACAATGTTTTGTTGGTCTACAGCTAAAGCAAATGCTTTACGAACTTTTTCATTTGTAAATGGTTTTTTCTCTACATTAAATCGGTAGAAAGCAATGCCGGCTTGGTCTTCAATCTTAAGTTCTTTATTGTCTTTTAATTCTGCAGCAAGTTCTGATGGTACAGATGAAATATCTAACTCATCGTTTTGATACATTTGATATTCAGTGTTTGTATCATTAACCATTGCCCATTCAACTTTGTCTAATTTCACAGTGCCTTTATCCCAATATTGATCATTCTTTACGAATACCATTTTAGAATCGTGTTCCCATGATTCTAATTTGAAAGGACCGTTACCAACAAATGAATCTGCTTCTGAAAACCATTTTGGATTTTCAGTCGCCACCTTTTCATTTACCGGGAAGAAACTTGGATTTGAAATAATGTTCAAGAAAGCTTCAGTTGGCGCGTTTAATTTTACGACAAACGTTTTATCGTCTTTTGCTTTGATTGCAATATCTTCAGCTTTGCCTTTACCGGTGTTGTATGCTTCAGCACCATCAACAACATACGCTAAAAATGCCGCAGGAGAAGCTGTTTTAGGATCTAGCATATGCTTCCATCCATAAACAAAATCACCCGCAGTTACTTTATCACCATTTGACCATTTTGCATTATCTCGAAGTGTAAATGTATAGGTTAAGCCATCATCTGAAATATCAATTTTCTCTGCAGTTGCTGGTTCATGCACATTTTTGTCATTCAAACGAACTAGACCTTCCATTAAGTTATTTAATGGAGCCCATGACACTGCATCAAACGCTACAGAAGGATCAAATGATGATGGTTCCCTTTCATTGTTTAAACGTAAAACTTTTTCTTTCCCCTCACTAGCTCCATCCTTTCCTTTACCCGCATCTTTAGTTGCTGTACAAGCAGCTAATACAAGCATAACTATCGAAATAAAAACTAGCGGAAG
>DATMJF010000588.1:0-3573 GCA_035554455.1 Rummeliibacillus sp. | reverse complement strand
CAACTCAAATAACCCTCCGAATCAAATTTGGAAGGTTTTTGTTTTATTTGAAAATGTTGTTATTAAACAGTTTCTTGGAACGGTGTTTTCGTTTTTAACATTGCATAAATCCAGTGTAAAAGCTTATTAGCGCAAGCGATTATAGCTACTCTGTATGGCTTACCTTCTTCGCGTTTTAAGTCGTAGAAGGCTCGTAATCTCTTATTTCTTGCTATAGTTTCGTCAGTTGTTTTCTTTTTACGGCTATCACGAATAGAGCAGCGAACCGCTGTATAAAGCATTCGGCGAAGCCTAGCTGAGCCACGTTTGGTAATATGATTTTTTGTACCTTTAAAGCGTCCTGATTCAAACACACTTGGATCAAGTCCTGCAAAGGCAACTAACTTTTTTGGATGACTAAACCGATCAATTTCCCCGATTTCAGAAATAATCGTTGCAGCGATTTTTTCACCTACACCGGGAATTGTTTGGAGTAGTTCATATTCTTCAAGTTGTACCGCTAACTGATCAATCTCACACTCCAACGTAGAAAGCTGTTGGTGGTACGCTTGAAGTAAATCTATATACATATTCAAACTGACAAGAAGGCTATGATAAAGGGTTGACTGAAATGGGTTGCGTTCTGCAGCTGCGATTAATTGCTCTGCTTTTTCATGCGCCCAATCTAATGAACGTGCTTTACAATGCATATCAATAAACTGGGCAATTTCTTCCACACCAGCTATTAAGACAGACTCGGAGGTAGGGAAGGTTTGTAAAGTTTTTAATGAAATTTCGGCATATAAATTCCCAAAAACTCCTTTGTATTCAGGGAATACTTGATCTAATACTGCTTGGAATTGGAGCTTGGTTTGAACCATAATTCCTGTCATATTTTCATGCTGCCTTGTCAGATGCCGAAGGTTTAATAATTGAATCCCACGCTTTTTCTGAGGCTCTAAATCCTCTTTGTAATACATCTCACCTAAGTGGTAAGCATCAATCGCATCTGTTTTCGTTTTTCGCAAATTAGAGCTTTTTGCTCGATAAGATACGAGTGGATTTACGATGATGACAATGTACTCCCTTGCTTCTAAAAATTGTACAACTGGGGCATGATAGTGACCCGTCGCTTCTAAAACAATAGGCGGTTTCATCCTTGTTTGACGCTCTAAATCTAGTAAATAAGAGTGTAACTCTTCTAATCCTTCCACCGTATGTTCAACTTTCACACTGTTTTTATAGGGTATTTTTTTATCCAAGAACATTTGAACCTGACTTTCACCTTTTGCGACATCCAGACCAACAACTGGATTCATTCATATCTCCTCCTTAAGGTGGATTAACCGGTAACCTCTATCTATCTTGTTATTCATATCTTCGCTTGTTATACGGGATCTCCATGTCCCAACCAGCCTAATCATGTGTTAACAAGTAGAGGGCGAACAGTTTAATTGTCGGGATCAAGTCCCACGGGCGCGAACGTTCTACCCCGGCTACTATCAATCTATAAATTGAATAAAAAATAGTCAACCAGATTTCTCTGGCTGACCTTATAATACGAAAGGGCGCTATTGTTGAATAAAACTTAGATTTTTAAACGACTTTATTGTTATATTTTTAAGTACAGTGAAGTACCTTATATCGAAAATTAAACAACTATATTTTAACCCCGTCCTAAATTTAGAACGGGGTTATGCTTGTTTTAGGTTTTAAAATTAAATAACTTTATTGTCTTTTTACAATTATTAGTGTGAAAGCTCGCTATATACAGAAGTTTGGATATTAAATGAACGGAAAATTAGAGATATCCACCGTGTTTGCCGTTGGAGTCTGGTATGTGTTTATAATAGTTCTATTTATTGATAATTAGCTATTATTGAATACCTATATTATGATTAAATTATAGTGAGGAATTTCTTCTCAGTAAATACATAAGATGTTATTCGTAACAAAACAAATTAACAATTGGAGATGATGAATATGTTAGTAGTGACAACAGAACGTATTGAAGGGTATAAAGTGGTCGATGTAAAAGGTCCTGTTTTTGGTCTGATTGTCAGAAGTAGAGGACTAGGCGGAGACATTATGGCGGGTTTAAAAGGATTAGTAGGAGGAGAAATCAAGCAATATACTGCCATGCTTGAAGATTCCAGAAAAGAAGCAATGGACCGAATGATTAAAAATGCCAACCAAATGGGGGCAAATGCCATTATCATGATGCGATATGATTCTGGTGAAATCGGTAGTAACATGAGTGAAATTGTGGCATATGGAACAGCAGTTGTGGTGGAGCAGCTATCATGACAACATTTTTTGGCATAGGTATATATGTCATATTTGAAATTATAGCTGTTTTAGTATGTATTTTACTTGGATACTTTGTATATGACAAACGATATAAAAATAATAATGGTCTGAAAGTTCCTACAGGTTTTGAGTTAACAAATGAGGTGAATATTGACCCTGTTACGGGTGAGAAAACAAGAGTATATTATAATCCAAAAACAGGTGAGCGTTTTTATAGAAAGGAAAAGTAGTCATTTGTGGCATATTGTCTTGCGGTAAATTGACCTTTGTTGGTCAGAATAAACTAATTCAATTTGTATTGAGAAAAGATATGAATTATTACAAATAATTGAATATTTTACCATGAAATTGCTATAATAATGAGGAAATATAAAATGATTGCATAGAGATGAAAAACTACATCTTAGATACATACAAGCGGTTTTTCATAGAAATGTGAGATTTTTGTTATTTTAGGGGTGGGAGAAAACCAATCCTGCTAGATAATTTATGAAAATAATAAATCTGTTGATAAAATAGGAGGTAACAGGTAACAATGGGAAGATTAGTCCATTTTGAAATTCATGTAGATGATATGGAGCGTGCAAAGAAGTTTTATGGAGAGGTTTTCGATTGGAAGTTTGAGGATTGGACTGCTTATGCAGGTATGCCTTACTTTGGTGCAGTCACTGGTGATGAGGCCGAAATGGGAATCAATGGTGCTTTAATGCAAAGACAAAGTGCTCCACCAGAAGCAAATCAAAGTATAAATGGATTTGTTTGTACAATGGGCGTGGAAGATTATGATTTAACAGAACAGAAAATTCTGAGCCACGGAGGCAAAGTCGCATTGCCGAAATACGCATTACCAGGAATGGCGTGGCAGGGTTACTATAATGATACAGAAGGAAATATAATTGGAATACATCAACCAGATGTAAATGCAAAATAAAATTTAACGATGTTAATTTTAATTGACAGAACGCCAAAACCTTTGAAATAAAAGGGATGAGGCGTTTTTTTGTTGAGATAATTCTCCTATTGGAATGTAAGGATTAGAACTCAATTAACAATCCATGAAATAAATCGCAATAGTTAAAATATAAAAACAAAACGCGGATTGAGAAAAATGAGTTACTAACAACAATGATGGAACGCTATATGCGGGAAAACTCGCACGTACAGTGTGGAGTGGGGTAAAAGGGAGCGATAATTTCAAACCCTTACCTATCTGAATGAATAAGTTATTAATTGAAAAGAAGAAAATAATAAAAAAACATTCAGAGAACTGTCCCTTGAATGCTT
>DATMJF010000587.1:0-34432 GCA_035554455.1 Rummeliibacillus sp. | reverse complement strand
ATATTGTCATATTGGCAAATGTTGAACCTGAAACAATCAGTCCATTTTTAAACAGAGAGAATGTCCAAACTGGTAAAGGACTAACAACTGGGTTTAATGAACCGCAAACACCGGTTGAAACTTCATACCAACCTGCGCGATTAACAGTTACTTGACCATTTGCAGATGCTTGACTTACATCAATATTTGCAGTTGCATAGATAGATACTTCCATTAACGCAATACCACCAGCCAAATTTGCACCAGGCGAAGCAGTCAAATCTTGCATAACAGTCGAACCAACTTCTGCAAATTCTGGCTCATGCCCGTGATGTCCGTGGTCAAAACAGTTTACGCAAGAACCGGGAATACCTTGTGGCCCCTGAATACCTTGTGGCCCCTGCAATCCGTCCTGTCCACGTGGTCCTTGAATTCCTTGTTGACCTTGTTCGCCTCGCATGTCACAACAGCAATTACATTTATCGTGCTTATGATGATTTTCCATGTTACTTCTCCTCGTGAGGGTTAGTTCTAGATATATCGAAAATGATTATAAGCCCAATATTTTGAAAATACATCTTGTTCGAAAGGATATTTATTTAATTAATATAATAAATATTATTTATGGATTTCGTATTAAAATCTTTTGTATCTATAACCACACTTTATGCATTTACGTGTTTTTATGTCTTCAAATATTTTTGTGGTTTCAAATTCATGACTACAAACATCTTCAACTTTAAGGCCACATTTTGCGGCTAGCTTTTTGTCCTTCCAGTATTCTATTAAGTTACTAAGTATTTTTAAGCTAACTATTTTCATTAATTTTGTTTCCTAAATATAATTTAGCCTTAGGTCTGATTATCGTGCTTACTAGACTTAGTGAAAATCTAGTTTATCTTCTTGTCTGCATCTTGATAACCTAAACAGCCACATCCTATTTGAGTTGATGGACATTGGCAGTTATTACATACTGCAATCAATTTTCCGTGCTCGTCTATAGCTAATAAAAAAAGTTCTCCGGCACATTTTCCGCACCCATACTGACTGAGTAACCTTGGCAATGGTATAACATTATTCATCTATTCACCTCACTATTACTCGCATCCATTCTATGATTAAATCCCAGAATACATCTAGCGATATATCTGTAGCAAATGATTGCATGCTTAGCTTTACCGCGTCTTTGTATACATGAACTTCAATCATATTCATTTGTGAATTCCAAATTATTCCAAATTTATACCCCGGATACCAGGCATGTAATTTAGATTTAATTTCTGCTAATGGAATCCCTAGGGGTACTTTATTCATTATTTACCTTTCATCGCTTTTTCTATTAAATACACAATAAATCCTAAGGCAAAACCAATTATAAACACTTCAAAGCTATTCATTTGCATGCGCTAACTGTGAAGACAAAGCAATATAACGTTTCTGAGCTTCAACCCTAGCACGACCTCTTGACTTGAGCATTACCTCACGCGATTTAATAACATCTTCGTGTGTAACTTCATTGTAACTTCCACTACTCACGCGATTTACGCCAGGAACTGACGAGTTTAACGTTTTTGTGCGTTGTTCTAGTATCTGATCGCGTATATCTTTGTTCTTAATGGCCTCGTTTAACATTTTTTCTGCGACTTTATCAGGATAGGTTTTATTTAAAAAGTCTTGCAGTAGGTTAAGGTTGTCTACCCCTATCTCTTTTTTAGAATTTTCGAAGTTTTCGAACTTAGATCTCACATTATCATTTTGCTTTGAAGCTAACTTTTCAAACTGTGCTTGAGTTAATCCACTTTCTTTAGCTGCTTGCTTAAGTTGCGCAACGTCATTATCGTGCAATGCGACGTTTGCAGGAACTTGATAGTCATCTGGTACTGTAGTTGCTTGAGTATATTTACTCTTTAGATCGTCATTCTCTTGATAAACCTTTGCAGCATTGTTGTAACCTGCTTCCAGTTCTTCAACGGTTTTAAATTTTCCAGCATATAATTTATCTTGTGTTCCGTCTGTCATTCCGTATCCCTCTCATCATCTAAAACGATTGCCTTTGTAGCCCACATTACACATTGTTCCAAATTAGTCATAGCCAGTGATTTTTCTCTTGAGTCTATAGCTCCAATCAAGTTTTCTATTTGTTCAGCATAATATTTTACTTTCAATATTAATTCTTGATTTTTAATTCGTAGTGGCCTGTATGTTTTTCTGAATGTATCTTTCATTATTCGTCATCCTCTTGATTCTCAATAAAATCCTTCATTTCTTCAAATGCCTGTAAATTACCTAAAATTCTTTCCCTAGAATCCCCGATATGTTTATCTAATAACTTGTCGGTTTCTTGAATTCTTTCCTCAATGTATTTTAAAATTTCATTCATGACTCATCCTCTAAGCTCTCAACAAATTCCTTTGTTAACGAAAGTGCAGCTATGCCCGAAACAATTAGGGTTTTGGCTTCGATGCTTGATAGGATTGCAATTAATTCGTTACCTAAAGATATTCTTTCTTCAAGAAACTTTATTATTTTCTCTTTCATCCTGACTCGCTTGGTTTTGTTTGATTATTAAATGCTGTACTTTTTCTATCGTTGACTTGATACCACGAAGTACGGAACGCCTACCATCATAGAAACCTAATAACCCCTCTGTCATCATGCCTTCTTCTGGTTCTTCCCAGAATAGCTCATCAGTCATTGTAGTAAAACATTCCCGGCCTAAGTCACTAGTGAATAATTGGTATATCTTAAATTCCTTTGGCGATATTAATTTAGCTTCTATTAACGTTTCAATCATATCGTGACACCCCGATCCTGAGGAAATGAAACTTGACCAGCCGTTGTTGATGGTTGCGCACCAGTTGCGGCTTGTTGTTGCTGTGCTCCTTCGGCAAGTGTTTTCTTCATTTGATCATCAGTTGCTGATAGTTTAGAAGGTAGATTCAATTTTTCCATGATATACCGATTGGTTTCAAACAGATTCATTGTAACGATAGGTGCTGATTGACCAAAAAACTGTTGTTTGGTTTGCAATGCAGTTATAAGATGATTCAAATCAGATTGATTTTGGATATCATACAAAGGTGACTGAAACGCAAACTTTAATTGCCTGGGGTCAAATCCTGGTATTACTTCTTTTGGTTTTAATAGCAGGCCACGCCCGTTTAGAATTTTTGCGGACACCTCAAAAATTTGCCGTGGTAACTCATTTATTAGTCGCGATATGTCTGTGCTTGCTGTCCGTTGTGCTCGGTTCTCACGTATCGATACTTCAGTAGCTGATTTAACGGGCGTTTGAATCTCACCCAATGGATCCACCATAAATGCCTTTTGAATAGTTTCTTGCATATGTACGACTTGCTGATAAACATCCGGGTATTCTGGCATCTGCAAAGCTTCAAGCGGATTTCGTCCGTTCGGCTGACGAGCAATCATAGCGCCTGCCCATTGTCTAATTGAGTACGGATTAAAATAACTTCCCGCGTCATAGAACATTGGAGGGTTTGCTTTGAATGCCATATTCTTTCGTGAATATTCAACGATTCGATTTAAATCTATAATTGTTGGCATCATATCAATACCAACGCCGCGACCCTCAGCTTCCCCGGGTCTTACCCTGTCCCGATACACAATAATTTGTCGATAATCACTATAGCGATCCCACAAAACAGTAAATGGGTCATTATCAAGTACTGCATAGATGTAATACTCCTCTTTCCCTACTTCAACTTGTCCATAATTTACCGAGTACGTATCATTCGGATTGTCTTTAAGATTATTATATTGAGTCCCTTTATAATCAGGGAATGTATCGAGTACGGCTCGTCCTGTCATTTTTGAAACATACCAGCAATTACGAATTAAGTCGTCGTTACAATACTCAATATAAAGGGCAACAGCAGGAATAGACCGAAAATATAAAGGAACATCGTCACTGGGTGATTCAACCCATATAACGCCCGTTCCTCCCACCAAATCCAGATTAGAGCTGCCAACAACGCGAGCCAAATTAGACTCATTAAGATAAAACATAAGACGTTCATTTACTTTATCCAGTACAATTTGACCCTTTTGTATGTCTTCTTCGTTGTGCTGATGTGGATCCAATACATACTTTCCCCACACCCTATCTTTTGGCATCAACAAACCATGCAAATCATTCGCCCGCTGATATGCTGCAATCATTGCCGTGTTATCCCAAATTTGTTGGGTTACAGGCTTACCCGTATCAGTGTAGTTAAATTTTATATTAAATGCATCTCGGTCAGGTATCACATAGAAGTATAAATTTTTATATAGAGCGAGCCAACGGTCTTTATAACCTTTAGCTTCTAAAAAGCGATCATTTAGCTTATGAAAATTTTCAGGCGGTTGCATTATTACCTCTATTTTTTAGTAGGGTGCCAGGATTGACCGCTTTGCGATTTGATAATATCCAAGCGTTCTTGGAATAAATTTTTCTTCTTAGCTTCAATTTCTGCTTGATTCTGCCTGAATTGTTGATTGATTAATTCATCTGAGCGCTGTTGGGCTTCACTCGCGCCTGAATCCCCGCCGCCGAAAAATCCCATATTAACGCCTCCAGTGATACAAAATATCGTAGTTACTACCTTGATTTTTTAGTAGTTTATTGTACAACTGTTTGGGATTAAACGTAAATCCAATATCTATACCCGATATATACCTGTCTAATTCATTGCAGCTACGTACAATATAGGGTTTCCAGATATGTTTTGCACGCTCTGATACATCCACAACGACTAGCGCTATTAAACTTGAGATATGTTTTAAGCCTCGAAGTAATGAGCTAGCTGAATAAACATCAATGTGACGTGTGTTAATTCCTGTGAGATCGAATTCTATCGCAATCCAGATATCACCATCGTATGTGATGATGTTGCAGTGCTTGAAAATATTGCTGAAAGCTAACTTTGATTGTATGCCTGAGGAAACATTGTAGAAGCAAAATATGCTTATCATGCCGGGATTTCATCGTCTTGATTAATGGGATTTTGCTTGCAAGATAGCACGTGTGCTTGATCGACTCCGCCCTCTTTGCAATAGTCGCAACCTTCTAAGACCAGCGGTTGTAATAGCCCGTGTGTATCATGCCATGCAATATGATCGCTCCATGACTCTACTGGCTTTTGACAAGAAACACACCATGCACTAATTGGCGGCTTAGGTTGTTTCCCTTTATCGGGTATCCTATTTATTTCATCTTGCAAGTACCAGATAGCCTTTTGCAAGTCCTCTTTTCTATTACCTTTATGGTCACACCGCCATATATATTTTATAGCATTGCCTAGATTGAAATTGAAGTTCCGTGTTATGTCGATGCATTCTATATGTTTATCAAAACCGTGATCGCATTTTACGAATATATCTTTACTGAGATAGTGCTTGGGGTGATTTACATTGTCTTGTTTAGTCATATCAACCATTAATTACCGTCTATAAGCATTAAAATATCTATAGCCAGATAATTTACTTCTATCAAAAGACAGAATATTAACGGCTTGATTAAATAAGTCATGAGCCTTTCTAACCCAATTAATATATTATAAATCCTGCGCATACAAATCCTTAGTGCATTAATTCTATAATGACTTGCTCGTGTTCGATCTCAGCATTAATGAGCCTTAAGTGGCCGTCTTCAATTTTGAAATTGCATTTGTATCGATAATTTTTTTCATCGTATGTGAAACCGCGCTCGTATTTTCGCCATGAACTATAATGTGGAAGCTCTTTAATGTCATCCCATATCATCATCATGATTGCCCGTTCTAATTCTGACATTTCGTTCATGCGTTTAACTTTCATTTGTCTTACCCGGTTTTGATACTGAATTGACTGCATTTTTTATTTGTTCAACACTTAATTTACCGACAAATGGTGCGGGCTCAATCTTTGGTCTACACGCATCCAAAGCTTTATTAAATGCCTCTTGCATTGCTGTGCTGTGCGGATTTTTCGTAGGTTTGTTATTGCTCATTTATGCTGCTTCGTTTGATTCTGTTTTCTTAACATCCGGCATTTGTGCGCACTCTTGGTTTGATGCTGAGGGTTCTGTTGGTGCAACGTAACTTGCGATTGCATTTTGCATCCACATGCATCCCTCATCAAACCTTAATAATGCCTGTCTTTTCTGAACGTCAGCACCAGGGATTCGAATGATTAGCTCCATTAACTCTGTGAATTTTAAAACTAGCCCTTCTATAAGCAATTTTTTTGTTTCAACGTCATAATCTTTGTCCATGTTTATTTACCCTTTTTAATCTTATCTTTAATCATCTTAGCATCCTGTTTTTTATCTTTCTTTTCAGACTCCCTGATTTTGCGATCCATCATTTTCGCCTCGCCTTTCTTCACATCTGATTTTTTCAGCTTCATTTTGTTTGCCCTTGAATAATAGATCGAATAACTTAAATAATTCTGTTTCGTTTATTACCATGCTCTCGTGCAATTCATTTTCTATGTAATATTTATCTAAGCCGTGTTGATTCCCGCTCAATCTATACTGTAACAAATAACTCTTGCTTGATTGCCTGCTTTCAAATACTTTTACGTACATTATTTTGCCGTTTTTATTTGTGAAGTTTCTTTAAAGTTTTTGCTAGGTTAGCTCTTTTACCTAATAATCCGCCTTTTTTAGCGGCTGCCGTGAGTTTCTTAGCAGGGATTTTTTCACCTTTTGGAACGCCTAACTCTTTATGCAATGCGCCTGGGTGTTTGATTGCTTTCTGTATCCATTTCTTATCAGCCATGATTCACACCCTTGTTTTGATCAATTAATGACTGCATGAGCATTTTATAGTCTTCAAGCAATTGCTTATAAAGCTCGGAATCTTTACCGAAATCTTCAGCGCAACAACGCTCCAATAACCACGCTGTGCCTTGCCATCCAGGTTTTCCGGCTCTCACATCTTGGATAGCTTCGTGAACATAATCAGCACGTGCTCTTTTTATCCCAGCCGAAAACTTGCTGAATATTGTTGACTTACCGGCTTCTCTATCAATACGACCATGATCAATCCACGACCAAATAGTTGCGCGTGGTTGGTCATTGGCTTCTGCCGCATAATTGATTGATAAGGATGCGCGAACATCATCAATAATAGCCTTTGATATTTCTTCTGTAAGCGTTGTAGGCCTGCCGCCAACATTTTTTATATCGGATTTCTTAGTTTTTTCTTTCATTTTCTTAGTATCCCAAAAAAAACTAGATATTTAAAGTGTAATGATACATCTAAATTTATTTAAAAAAATAAATTACGTATAGATATTTTATAAATAACCTCACATTATGTAAGATTTTACTTTACATTATGTAATGGATAAACTATAATTAACTCATACCAACAACAAAGAGTGAGAAAGAAAAATGGCAATAGGCAGAATGATAAAAGCAGAACTAAAAAAAGCATTTCCTAGCGCAAAGTTTAGCGTAACAAGTGATTGCAATTCAGTTCGCATCACTTGGGTAAATGGCCCAAGTCACAAAAAAGTAGATGAGATTACAAGCAAATACAAGATGGGCAACTTTGATGGAATGACAGACAGCTATGATTATAGTAATAGGCGCGAAGATATCCCGCAAGTAAGTTACGTTTTTTTAAACCGAGAGATTAGTGAAGATGTTTATGCATCAAAATTTAAAGAATATAAAGCTTATTACTTAAGCTGGGAAAATTTAAAAGATATGAATGACACAAGTGTTCCAATGGAAGGTTATTCACCACGTGGTTTTATTAGGCATGAACTTTCAGAAGTTTGTCTTTAAAATAAACAGGTATATCGGGATATAGCGGCCTAACAGTCGCTTTAACTGCCGCACAGGCAGCATGTAATTAACTTAACATAGGAAATAAAAATGAATAAACAAGAGTATCTATCAGCATTAAACGAGCTAATAACAAAAGCTAATGAGCGTTCATGGGAAGAAAATCAAGAAAAAATGATTGAAGATTTTAGGATACAAGAGGAAGAGCGACTTGAATTATTTAATAAGGATGAAAATGTAGGTTATCAAGAGGAACTATTGCTATCAGCTCAAAGATTTCAAGGTAACTGGGCTTATGAAAAAAATAGACATTTGTCACCAATATTTTAATTTAACGAGCGGCTGCTGGCCGCTTTAACTAACAAATGAGGAAATAAAAATGTACGACATAATTGAAGCATTACCAAACGCCTTAATCATAAAACAAAAACAAAGTAATTCAGGATCAATATATGACCTTGCAAGTGATATGTTTGACCGTGTCATAAGTTTGAATAGAGATCATAAGTACATAGTTATAGTACCTGCTTATTACAATATGTCGTCTACCCGTCACAAGAGCGAATATCAAGCTGGCCAAGCTAAAGATAGATTGGTTAGGCAAGGTTATGAAGCTGTAATAGTTTTAGATCGTGAAGGCAATCAAGTGTTTTTTAAATAAGAGGAATTAAAAATGAATGCATATTATGTAATAAAGCATAACAAAGACGGATCAAAAGAAAGCACGTGGGATTCTTCAAAACTATCTGCTACAAAGTTTTTTGATAGTCTTAATAACTCTCTAGATGAAACAAGCAGTGTTGATTCATATGAAGTATATACGCTCGATGAATATAATACTCACCTGCGAGGAAATAAAAATGCCATTCGTTAGTAGCTCAAAGAGAAAAATACCAGAATTATTGCGAGATTCTTTTGCTGAATATTGTTTCGAATGTAGGTCTATACAACAACTACTTGATTGTCTTGATCCACCAAAAGAAGAATGTGTGTTAGTTCCAACACTCAAGGAACTAGATTTCGAAACTCATTCGTTTACCGAGGATGAATATAAATCATCAATAATTTTAGCCCTAAGACACCGATTTCTAGAATTAGAAAGTAACTAGAAAATAGTTTTATAACTTACTTTAAAAGGAAATAAAAATGACACTAATGTACTTTAAAACAAGATATCAAGCAGAAAAACATGCAAAAACAATGGTTGGATATAGTATTAGAATTATTGCAAATTACCCGCATTTTATAATTGAATGCAACGGTAATAGGTATTTATATAAAGACGGTTTTGTAAAATAATTTAACTAAAATAGGGTGTTAAAATGAATCATATAGCAGATTTTAAAAAATTAGCAGAAAGTTATAAGTTAACAAAACAGCTTTTTAAAAAGGGGTTAGCTAGGGTATCTATAAATCCTACTTATTCTTTATACCATGATCGAAAATATTTAATAATTTTTCTGCATGTTGAATATGAAAATGGCGAGCACTCAGTGTTTGACTTCGAAACAGAAGAGGAGCTTCTTAATAAGATAAAAGAATTAATAGGTTAACAACCAACTTACTTTAAGAGGAAATAAATATGAACCACATAGAATTTTACGAAGACATAATAAGCGCATATTCAAGCTCAGTAGAACTAAGAGTGTACACGAAAATATTTTATCAAATGCCGTTGGATGATGCGCTTAAAGTAGTGGATACGATAAGCAACTTGCTTCAAATGAAACTAAGAGATTTGGTTAAACTGTAATTTAAAGCTAAACAAAACATAACTTAACATAACCAGGAAAACAAAATGAACATAGCCATGACTTTATACAGCGAATTATATACAGATTCCAAATGTCCTAATCGTTTAGACACACTTAAAACGGCCGCTTATCCTAAGGCCGTAATGACGCAAGATAATGCCCTAGGTCATATGCATTACATTTTCAAAGATGGTAGCCGTTTGATATTCACTTCTGATAACGTTCAAGTTAGCTTATTTTAAGGGGCAATATCATGATACCAACAATCTATGGATTTGACATAATTAAAACGCCAAACGGGTTTGGCGTTACAACACTTTACGATTTATTCAACCTAAATAAGCCCACTATTTTACGCGAATTACCAAACTGGAATGATGCAGTGGAACATAAAAAGCTTTGTTTCAAATTCGCGATTCAGGAATACGAATGGCTCAAAGCTCGCGGCCTTTCTTTTCCGTGTAACGATTAGGGGTGATAAAAATGTTATGCTCCAACTCTTTATACCACGGCGACGAGTACGAAAATGACTACGAACAAGAGGAAATTAGGGAACAAAGAGAATATGATGATCAAGAACACGAAATTGACGAGTAAATCGTTTTAGCGACTCACTCAATCAAGGTCTCTACCGGCGAAAGTATTAGACCTTGATTGATTGCTGGAGTGCGTTATCTTTAGTAACACATTTACTGAGGATCGTTAATCAATCCTAAGTCATTCTTTCTCTTGCGTGCTCCGTTGGCTTTACTGTCACCGCGGGCAAGTAGCTTGCTCATTTTATCTTTTGCCAGCGAACCAGGGGGATTGTTCTGCTTTCCCCCGTCGTAGTAATTGACAGTTTGACCTGACTTAAGGCGGTATTCTGTAACTGAATCAATATACTGTTTGTGATTCATTTAATTTATCACCGCGAAATCTTGGAAACTGCTTTATCTAATATTTTTGCATCTTCTTTGGAGTTCCATCTACCCGCACCTTTGCGTGCTTTTTCCATAGATTTATAATCTTTTCGGTAAGCTTCATGATATCTTTCATCACTTGACATTTTCGGTGCACCAGCATCATTGTAAGTCATGGGGTGATTCATACGATCAGAAACAGCCTTAATTCTTATCTTATGAGCTTCATGATCAATAGCCATTTCAACGCCCCATCTTAGAACCGCCGCAATAGTAAGTGGGCTTACCACCACCACCTTTTACAGAATCCATGGCGCGATTTACCGCTCCGGCATCGTATCCACCCATACCAGCACCTTGGCCTTTCGCGGCACCTTGCCTAGGCTTATCTTTACCCGCTGGATGTGATCCACCACCAAAACCTTTTTTTAGCTTTAAGTCAGTACCATAATACATTAAGATCCCCATCAAATGTCAAAAGCACGCTCTAACCATCCTGGTAAGAATAACTCAAGTTTGGGATTGACGGCAACTAATTGACGATAAAATCCTGTTCGCTGAGCAATCAAGGCTGGAATCAGCATAAATGATGCGTGATTAATAGCTTGTAGGGTTTTTCCTTCAAACAATCCATCATCATTGACGTAGTCCTTAAGTTTTTGAGCTGCACAACAAGCGCGTTGTGTGATCCTTACCGCCTGGGCTATGCCAAAATTGACAGACATATCAAAAATATATTTGCCAAGCATGCTATTGATGATTTTTTCGAAAGGAGCTTTGAGCCAAAATTCAGAATAATATATTTTTTCTGCTTGGTCTTTTGTTAAATCGATAATTGATTGTTCGGAAACCTCGTTGAAAATACCGATACGCTTCAACATCGGTTCTTCAATTTCGCGTAGAAACCTTAATGAAATTCCGTAATTTGTGATGCCACCCGGATCGGCAGCATCTTTTGTGAGTCCGCCTTCATGTTTTAAAACATAATCCACGCAAGATTCAAATATTGCCACAATGCATCCTTACCTTAAAACGACTGTGCTGCTCCGTGGCTACTGCCATGTTTCATATTAAATTTCTGTTTCCAGAAATCTTCAGTCTGACGCATATGTTGCATAATCATTTCACGCGGAACATCTTGCATAGTCAAACCTGGTGCAACTTCAATACCTTTATTTGGGTTTACAAAACCAGGATGTTTCTTGCGTCTTGATTCTGTAACTACTGGCACCGGGTACTTTTTGTCGATAATTTCTTTAGCCATTTGAATTCCATTTAAAATTTTTAATAATCTTATCAAATAAAAAAGCCCACAGGAAGTGGGCTTACTGTATTAACAACAAGAACGACTGCAAAGTGTCAGGAAAAAAGGAATAATAACCTAACAATTTATAATGATGCAATTAAGTAGTATTTACAAGAGGTTTATAGCTTATTCTGAATATTATGTATAAGATTGCAGGGTTGAACAAAAGCCACGGTCGAAACGTGGCTGCTCAAGTTGAAGGCATCCATCACTAACAACGCTCTACGAAAAGAGTTAGTGAATTTTAGTCGATGCCTTGTGTTAATGCAACCCAGACAAGGTAAATAAAAATGGCAATAAAAAAAGTAACCTCCAATTTCCTCAAACATTCTGCATTTCCACACCCCTTCACTTTAGTTTTAAATGAAACAATTGATGCAATCCCCGACGATGCCGCTTTAGGTATTTATCTATATCTAGCACGAAAGCCTAGCGATTGGGACATATGGGAACAAGACATCATGAAACGTTTTAAACGTGGACGAGATCACGTTAGAAAAGCATTAAAAATCCTTCAAAAACTTGGGTTGCTAAAAAAAACTTCTATTAAAGACGCTTCCGGCAAGATTACATCATGGGAAACAACCCTTTATTACCAGGTTACTGAAAAACCGTCATGTGGGGAAAACCAGGTTACTGAAAATACGTATACTGGTGACATACCGCAAACTGAGGATACATGCGGGTCGTCACCAGATTACTGGAAAACCCACCTTCTGGATAATCCGACACATACAAAAGAAAGAATAAATACAAAAGAAAGAAAAAGAAAAAAGAAAGATATGGTGATAGGGATTTCTGAGTTTGATAAATTTTGGGAAGTCTATCCGAAAAAGGTAGGGAAAGAGGCCGCGCACAAATGGTTTAAGAAAAATAATCCCAGTGAACAATTTGTCTCGATGTTAATAAGCGACCTGCAAACACGTATTAAATCCGAATGGAATGGGAAAGATAAACAATTCATCCCCCACCCAGCTAGTTATCTAAATGGCAAAAGATGGGAAGATGAAATAATATCGCCACTCAATACCAATCAAGAAAAAGAGGTTAAAATGCCAACTGAACGCTCGCCACTAAGTGTTTTTTCTGAATTTATAAATGATTTAAAATATATGCTTAAACACGGAGTAATAGACAATTCCCTCTACATACCAAGTTTTGAAGTATGGCAATCACAAGGCATCACTAGCGACGCAAAACAGTACGTAAGAGAATTAAAAGAAAATGACGCTACCGAGGTATCAAAAAAACCGTAGCGTTTAGCCACGGCCTAATTTGTAGGGTTAAATTAGATGTTTAAGAGCAATTTGGAATTGGTTTATCTTTATTTTCTAATGCTATTCGGTGCAATGAAATTTCATCGTACATAGAAAAAATAACCTTGCGTACATACATCAAAAAATTATGGTGTGGCGATTCAGTATCTATCATGAGGGACGCGCCTTTAATGACAAGTGCCAGCTCGTCAAGTTCTTTTTGCATTTGCATCAAAAATACGTCGGTGTGCGAACTCATCACAACAACCTCCTCAACAATTCACACCCATTTTCAACAGCCTTAAAACTTGAATCAAAACATAAATCCTCTTTTATGTAACTGTGCCCAATGCCTTCACTGTATTTATATCCATCAAAAGATTGTTTGATAACCTGCGCTACAAGGCGCTGCAACTCAGGCACATTTCCAACATATTTTATCCAGTACAACTGTTGTCCTATTTGATATTTATTCATTCTGGAGCCTCATTATTTTTAATCGATTGATAGGCATCATCCGGTAATCCACAAAAATATCCCCAAGCAATAGGAATTTCTAAGCTATCGGCCTGGTAATGTTCTTCATCTTTCATTTTACGCCCACATTCATTTTCGCAATTCGGTGACGCACAAAACGTTTTGTCTTTATAGCAAAGCATTAGTTTTCCTCTTTTTTAAGTCTTCAACAAATCTAAACAATGCATCGATTACAAAATTTTCAAGATAAATCGTATCTTCACA
This sequence comes from Rummeliibacillus sp., assembly GCA_035554455.1. GTDB lineage: Bacteria > Bacillota > Bacilli > Bacillales_A > Planococcaceae > Rummeliibacillus. Next base: position 20,714 of record DATMJF010000587.1, on the reverse strand, counting down.
ATGTGATTGTCTATGATCGCCATTTCTCAAAATAATACACTCGCCATCATATTCAGCATAAACAGCATCACCCAAATAACAATGGTTTTTTCTTTCTTCATCATTCATTATCAATACTCCCCTTATTACGCAAACACCTTTTTACATTCAGGACATTCAACATTAACCCCCTGTACCATGTCGATGCTGATCCTTAATGTGTGATCACAATAGTTATCGATCATGGATTGGATTTTAGAATTCAAGCTTGGAAACATTTGTTCGCCTTTATAATTCCTGTTGCCAGTTAGCGAAAGATATAATATCTCTAACTCTTCTTTCGTGAATTCATTCATTTTATGCCCCCTTTTTTTTAGCCTTAATTTTTTTCGATGGTGATTTAACTGGCTCTTGAAATTCTCTAACAGATTCGCATGTTTCTTGATGTATTAAATCAGCTTCCTGTTTATGATTATGAGAAGCATATAATTTACGCCAAAATTTAAATTTTATTTCCTCTGTTTCCAATGCCTTTTTTAATGAATAAATTTTTTTACGCAATAAACAGTTATCGATAAAATATACAGCAAATGCACCTATAGCAAAGTAATTCCAATTAATCATTTTTACCCCCAAAATCTGGCTCTATCGCCATTCTTGTCCAAATACCATCGTTCGATAATGAAAACCCTATAGGCTCTTTATCAATTGCTATGCCTACAATATGAAGCCGCTCTTTATTAAACTTATCAAAAACCTTTAGAATTTTATATTCATAACCACAGGGCAATTCACCTACAAATATACAAGCACGAGATTCCATTACTTAATGATCCTTATGCACAATTATTAACAATCTAAAAAAAGTTAATGGCTATCAAACCTATAGCAATTAACCCACAACGTTATCCACGGTTAATGTGGATAATTATTTCTTCTCAATAAAGAAATCCGCTACATTAATTTTGATTTTATTTTTTTCAGCCACGGCAATTATTTTCTGTAACATTTTGTGCGGCGGATGAAACCTACCTCTTTCATATCCATTAAAAGTTGCGCGACTAACTTCAAGCATTTGTGCAAATTCTAATTGTGTAAGAAATAAAGCTAAACGTATCTTTTTAATCGGTGAAACCATTTAATCCCCCTTGTTTTTAAGTACGTTATATCATGACGTAATGTATTAATCAACAATAGGTAAAATACAACATTACATAATGTAAAATTTTACTTGACACTATAAACCGTCACTGCTACTATGCATGAGTAACTTAACGAAACATAACAAAATGTAACGGGGAAAACATGACCATTAAATCTTTCGAGCGTCCGCTCATAGAAATTTCAGATAATCTCGTATTCAAAAAAGCCAAACTCATTGATAATGAATATAAACTTGATATTAGAGAACTAAACGCAGAAGATAAGCTAGAGTTTGTATCTAAGATTTTAAGTCTCAATAATAATCTAGATATCATTATGCAAGAGTACTTAGATGATGCTTGCTCAAACAGGCTTTGCGCTGAATCTGACATTTTTGGGGGCTGGGACTATGAATAATGATTTAAAAGATTTTATTAGTTCTAAACAAAGAGTCAATGGGACTCATAAATACAACAGATATCAGTTGATGACTGCCGTTGTAGTTGTATTTCTTATATGGGGGTTATCATCATGGCTTTAAGAGGAATACAACCAGAATTGGTTAAAAAAAGATTAAAATGTTTAATGTATGGTGTGGCCGGATCTGGCAAAACAATGGCTGCAATTAGTTTCCCGCGCCCTTACTTGATTGATACTGAAAAAGGATATGAACACGAACAGTATGTAGACAAAATTAAAGAAAATGGCGGTTGTGTATTTCATACAACGGATTTTGATGATTTATTAATTGAAATTAAAGATCTAGCTACTGAAAAACATCCCTACAAAACATTAATAATTGATCCACTAACAGTTATTTATAATAACCTTGTTGAAAAGAGCGCTAGCGACAGGAAGTCACCACAAAATCCTGATGGTACAGCCCATGGCGGTCATTACATTGCCACGGATTTTAAAATGAAAAAACTTATTAATTTGCTTCTTAAATTAGATATGAATGTCATTATAACCAGTCATTCCAAGAATCTTTATGGACATAATATGGCAGTATTGGGACAAACTTTTGATTGCTATAAAAAATTAGATTATCTCTTTGACTTAGTGTTTGAGATACATAAACAGGGTAAATTTCGTGAGGCGTTAGTAAAAAAAAGCAGACTAACAACTTTTCCAGAAAGCGACAGGTTTTCGTTTAGTTATGATGAAATTGCCAAGCGTTATGGTATTGAAATTTTAGAAAAAGACAGTCAAGAATTATTGGCAACTCAAGATCAAATATTTGAAGTAAAATCCTTAATTAAGATGATAAGCTTTAATCAAAATTTGATAAATAAATGGTTTAAAAAAGCTGATGCTACAGATTGGGATGAGATGCCTAGAGAAGCCATGGATTGCATTATTTCGTATCTAAAATCAAAACAAATAACTGATATATCTTTGTCCATACATGAGGTGCAACATGCAACTGTATAAAATAACAAATGAGTACGAGAATGTATTTAATCAAATAGATGAAAACGGTGAGATGACACAAGATATGATTGATACGTTAGACTCTTTACAACTAGACTTTGAAAACAAAGCTGTATGTGTGGCAACATACATAAAAAATCTTGAAGCTGAGGAAGCAGCGATATCCCAGGCTATGGATGATATGAAAACAAGAAAACTAAGGCTATCAAAGCAAGTTGAGTCTATGTCCGATTATTTACAATTTAACTTACAAAGATTATCAATAACAGAAATAAAGAGCTGCCCGTATTTTAAAATTCGACTTAAACAATGTCCTGCCTCGGTTGATGTATTTGACGAGGATGCAATACCCGCTGAATACTGGCGTGAAAAAGTAGTAACTACCGTGGATAAGATAAGACTAAAAGAGGTCTTAAATTGCGGTGTTGAAGTCCCTGGTGCGTCTATCCAACGCAAAATTAAACTAGAAATTAAGTGAGATAACTTATGAGATATACACCATATACAGAAGAACAAATACAAAGTTTAAACGTGATGGAGCCTGGAATTTACAGGTTCCAGGTTTTAGAGGTTATTACTGCCGACCAATATGGTAATCAATTGCGGGACAAAAACGGTGTTGATTTGGCTAAGCTTAAATTGCTTATATGGGATAGAGAAAATCGTGAACGTCACCTTTATACTTATATTTCTGGTGATGGTAACTTTGCTTATAAGCTCAGACATTTTGCTAAAACCATTGGTATGATTCAACAATATGAAGATGGTATTTTTCAGATATCACAAACTGTAGGAAAGTCAGGTAATGCAGATCTCGTAATTAAAAAAGGCACTTATAAAACTGACGGTTCTGGCGAGATGTGGCCGGACAGGAATGATGTTAAAGATTTTGTTGTTACTGCTGATGGTCATGCTTTGAATCATTCACAACCACCACCTAGTTTTCAAGTGGAACAATCACAAGAACTTGAAAATGACGTACCTTTTTAAAACTAAACTAGATGTCTTCATTACTGAAGGCATCTAGTTTATCAAATAAATAACTGTTAACAATCTTCGCTCATAACTAATTTTTTGTTTTTTACTTCCTCTTTATTTATTTCTGCAATCAAGCACTTTATTTCATTTGCACAAACTTCCAATAATTTACAATTCTCAGCAAATATTTTTATAAATGATTCTAGTTCATCTTGTTTATTTATATTGATACTCAATTCTATTTTTCCTTATATTTTAAAACAATCAGGCACATAATTTCGTAGCAACTTAATATCATTCAATTTACTTAAGTCTACATCTTGTGGCATGTCCCGTAATAATTTTTTCTTATCTGAAATTGATTTAATTGCAACATTGTCTTGAGATTCCATGGCTTTCATAAACGTGATATCTAGTTCTTTAAGTATCTCATTACGCTGTAATCTTAATTTATCCATTTTAATTTTACAGGCATTATCGATATCAAAATCAATCTTACCGCTTGTTATTTTCCAGGCATCACGAAAATATCTATCAATTTCATTATTTTCATCCCGCGGATAATCTGAAACATCTATAATTTCGTAACTTACACCAGACGGTACATCTTTGGCAGCTAATGCATGTAAATCATTGCCATTTGATGCTAACCATTCAGGTGAAGGTGATACCAGGCATAAATTGCCGGTAACAGGGTGCGTATATGCTATGCGTTTGTTTATCATTATGGATTCCCATGTGCTGTGAAAAGTACTGAGCCTGCGTCCCCAACTGCTTGCGTCAAAGTGTTATATATTTTAACTTGCGATCCGCTTCCCGCTACTGTAAAAATCTGTGCAACTCCTATGAATGACGAAGGAATTATATTTGCTACTGCCGCATAGTTTCCCGTAAACGTAGTCGCGTAAGCAATCGTTTGATCCCCAGTCCCATTATCTATTACTGAGGAAACATTAAAGCTCGCCGATATTGCTCCACTACTTCCATCATACTTCACCCAAGCCCTTGCAACAGTCACAGAGCTTGCGAGCACCATACCACCCGATCCTAATACATTAGCGGCCAATGCAGCCGCAACCCCAGTACCTAACGCAGCAAGACCAGTTCCACCATAAATTGTTGCAAGAGGATAGCCGGGCAAGATTGAAGCATACCATGATGCCGCTGTTGTCCCAGTTATTAAAATACAATTTAAATATAAAGCCGTTCCGGCCTCCACTGTTTGTATTAAATTTCCGCCCGATGAATTGATGGTTAATGCACCGCTTGAACTATTAATAATAATGAAACCTTGCCCTATTTTTAATGTCGAAACTAAGGGCATTACAATCGTCTGTGTTGTAACGCCTGTAAATTGCTGAATTTCTGCACTACTTACTGTTAATGTAGTGGTTGTAGCTGCGGTTGCTATTGTTGTAAATCCTTTCAGAAAATTATTTGCTAATAAATTTAAATTCGCATCCCAAGCTGCCAATATACCAGCACCCGGTGTTGAGGTAATTGCATGAACCGCATAAGTATTTACACCCGTGGTATAAATATATTCATTTGCAACTGTCGTCAATCCAGCGATTGATGATAATGCAGGGTATGCCCCTACAACCTCGGCAATTGTGCTTTTAACTTCATCAAAATTACTAGCTGAATTTCCCAAATACATAATATCAGTGGGAATAGGTGTTGCTTTAGCTGCAAACGATTTTAACTGGATAGACATGTTATCAAACCTCTTTTGCTATAACAAAATCGTTAGTATAGGTAACCACATTATTCCCGAGATAATCTATGACATTTTCAAACCCGGGCGGCGGCTGACGCTCATTTTGATTGCCTAACACGGCAAACGGAAACAGGACAGTTATTAATTGCATATAAAAGTGCATATATCACCTACGGAATATTAGTTGAGCAATAAACTATGTTAGTCGCCGTTGTGGTTCTGGGTGTTCCGTTAACGGTTGCAGACGCTAAAATGCGTACAGCGGCAATAGGATAAATATTATTTGCCTGCGCATTTGGGAAAAACTGTGGTATTCCTGCCGTATTCATGTAAACAATATCGCCAGTTGCACCAGAAACATATAAATAACAACTTGGCTTGGTAAAATTAACGCCAACCGTAGCTAAATCTGAATATCCAAACGCAAAACCCCAACTTATCATAGCGATCCCTTAATTTATTTGATCGTAATAAATAACATCATACGATATTTCGTTTATCAATTCACTGTCTAATGCCAGCGCTAACGTTTGGTAACTTTTCACGCCATGACTTGACCAATCATGTTTTGGATGGTCTTTAAATTTACCCATTTTAACATCAAATTCTTTCTCATAGTTAGACAAACAGTCTATTAATCTTTGTGTATTTTCTTCGTTAAATGTTGTCATGTAAAGTTTCTGGCGAATACATTCAATGGCTGTTTTATGCGTACTTGGCCTTTTAACAATAAATGCTATTTCACCCATTTCATGCAAATAATCTTGTGATGTTTTTAATCCATCACCAAAATTTCTATTTGCTCCATCGTGTGGTAGATAATGAGCTTTCAATACCAGGTTCCTAGCATTGCAAAATGCTTTGATCTCACCAACGTAAAAAGCAAGAGCACGGTTATTATTCTCAATATATCCAACAATTGTAGGCCATAGCTTTCCACCACGTGGCTCAAATTGCACTAAACATATGGCCGTACAATCCGATATGCCGATATCATAAAACGCATAAACTGGTCTATTGGGCAGATAATAGCCTTTGATAATGCGTTCCGAATCATGAACGGCATTAATAGCGATAGCAAAATACTTGGTTTCTTCATTTATCTGCACATTTCCATAGTACTCTTGCTGAATAAGGTACTCGGGCATTCCTGCACGCCTATCTTCATCAACATCTTCATCGGTTATATATGCATTACCTTCTTCATCTACCAAGGTATTAATACTTTCTTCACGACAAAACCATAATGGATCATCTTGATTCTTTTTAAGCATCCAATAAAAGTGGTTCATCCCGTTATACGTTGATTGCCCGAATAACCAACCTCCATTTTGTCGTAAAACTGGCATCATAGAATAAAGTACTTTGGGGTCTGAAAATGCTAGCTCGCAATAAACAATGCCGCGGGGGTTTGTACCTCGAAGTTTTTCGGGGTCTATATCACAACCTACAACCCATATTAAACTGCCATTAGTTAAATGTATGGTCATGTCAGCATCATTGGGCTTTCTGGCTAAGAGCCTTTTAGGTATCATGTCCAAGAACTTAATGCTTTGCCCTGTGCTTATTTCTAACATTGCACCTTCCCACAAAATTTTGCGAGCACGTACGTTTGTTGGATAAACCATCATGTACATACCAGGCTCTGATATGGCAAAATCTAGCACTAGGTTCCAAGTTGTAACCTCCTTACCAGCCCGTCTAGGCCACTCAACAAGTATTCTTTTAGATACTTTATTAAGCAAAATATCCCGAGATTCACGTTGATAAGGTCTAAAATTTATCGTTGGAATTCTTACTTTATATCCATCAGCCCAGGCGACATGTAAATTGTTTAAATCGTCGCGTGTTAATTCATAGTCACTTAAACATTGCTTGTGATATGTGGTCAAAGCCTTATCCCGTAAGGCTTTTGCCTCTTGCAATATACCCAATTTGTTAAATCCTAATAATTTTATTTGTTAATGTTGTGGGCTGAACAATACTAAATGGTGTTGGTGTAGGCGAGCCAGTGGGTAAAGTAGATGCTGCTCCCGGTGAGTTAGTTAAAAATGTTGAAGAACCACCAACTTGAACAATTGGTAGGGGAGTTCCTGATCGACCTACAAGTGGATGTGAATGTTCGATTAATTCGTCGATCGCCATCGTATGCGTATTTGTTCCACCTGTTACGCCAATAACATTACTTCCAGCAAATAGTGACCCATCTGCACCTGCTGTTGTTTTACCTCTAAAATCAGGAACATTAAATGTTGTTGAACCATCGCCCGCACCCCATATAACGCCTATCACACTAAATAAATCAGCATAAGTTACCCGTGAAACCGCACTACCGTTACATAATAAAAACCCTGCTGGTGCCACTGTGCCACCGAAGTCAACAATAATTCCCGTTGGGAAAGGCGCTACCACGGCTTCAGTTAATAAAGTTAATTGTGCAGCAACATCTGTCGCATTTAGGTTGACCGGATCGTAATACCCAACAATAGCAGCACCATTTGTGACTGGTTGATTATTGGCTAATTCAGAACGCAACGTTGATGTATCTGCTGATTCTTCAAGAACCGCTGCAATAACACCTCCAACCGCTCCAAGCCATACCTCACCTGGCTGTAAAATTGGGATATTTACATTTGCATCAAGCGTATCATCCGGAAAATAGGTGTTAACTATGTATGATATATTGCGTTCGAGGGCAAAAGTTTTATTTTGCTGTGTGATTAGGAGTAGTTTGTCGAGTACGGCATCTAGGGTTATCCCTGAAAAATTCTGGGCATTTGAGAATTCAGCATCAAGGGAAGCAGATATGTTGCGCGATATCGTAACAGCGTATCCATTAGGCGGAATTTTGCCAGGCAAAAATTTAATTTTACCACCGGATATCGGATCTAGATTTGTGATAAAAGTATAATCTACGCTCCATACTTTTATGTCATTTGTTGGTACAGGTGTCGCCGTGGCTAACTGTGTAAATACATCAATATCAGGTGTGCCGTCTGGTTCAAGTGGTGTAAAGAAAGGGACTGTATATTCATCCTTTATACCATCTGCCAGGTACTGAACAATCGTATCTTGTTGGGGTAAATTTGCCATGATAAATCCTTAAAATATTGAATGCTGGCCTGGTTCTACATAGGGTTTGTTACCTAAAAATGAATCTACAAATGGTGATATTCCCGGAACAGTGCTAATTGGATTGGCGACATTGGCAAATTCCCTGGCTGCATTTTTTGCGCCTTTTAAATCGCCAGTAGCTAACGCAAAGGCTGTATAAGCTGGATCGTATAGAAACTTCCATGTAGGAGTCCCGAATAGTGCTCCTATGGCTGATTTTGATGTTGTTTTGTCACCTAATAACGAGCCAAAAACACCGAGGCCACCACCTAATATTTTTGCAAAATACTTTACTTGTTCGCCTCTTGACATATTTGCCGGATTTGGAGGTGTTAGATTTTGGCTAACGGCTATAAGTGCTTCGGATAATGACGCTAGCATAATCGTCCCTAGACATTGGTTCAAGGCAAACATCATCTTGCCTTGGTAGCTGTCAAAGTCCTGCATGCCGCCAATCCATACACGTCTAAAATACTGTGCTGGATATGCCTTAAATTGCGCGAACATACGCCACGCTTCACCGCCTATATGCCCTGGCCTGAAATTACCCGTAGTTATTGTATTTGTGTATGCAGTAGGGTTAAGAACAGAAAACTCTTGGGCAGTATCAAACATGGCATATGCTTTACGATATAATGTCGAACCATATTCTGATAGTGGTACTATTTTATCAGTATCATTCCATAATTCTCGTATTTCATCATCTGACATTTTGGTAACGTTATCGGTAGAAAACATTTTATTTTCAGTTTTAGATCGCAATGCATCCCACTCTGCCTCACTAATATTAAACCGCTTTAAATAAGCTTGTTGTTGAACATCTAAGGCTTTAAATGACTTATTAGACTGCTTACCATAGACTTTCATAATCGGTTCCATAGCACTTAATTTATTGCCGCGGTCTAATGCATGTAAACCAACACGATGGAAAAATTTATTTGATAATTTATTTACTGTATCGCCAAGTCCGCTTAAGTCTGAGAATCTAGAAACTGTACCACTATGAACTTGTATTGATGACGACATAATGCGAGCCAATGCAATTCGCGATTCACTGCTAGGAATTTTATCAAACATATTAACGATAGCATTTATATATGGTGACCAATAACCAGCACCAGCACGTTGTGCAAAACCAGCAATATTTGCTGTATCTGATAAACTTAGTAGGGCAATTTTGCCCAAACGGGCTACTGACGTTATGGAACGTATGCTTGCACTTATATTTGCTATCTTGGGATTCATAACCCCACTTGTAGCACCTAAGATATTATTAAATATCGCATCACTTAATTGATGCTCAGCACCATTCTTAAATGAATTTGCCTCATCACCCTGCATCTTAACTTGCTTATGTCGCATTTCAAGCCACATACTTTGAGGGGCACTTCCCATTATTTCTGCTAAACCTACCTGTTGACCTGAAGTTCGGATATCACCCATCCAGGATTCTATCAAAGAACCTTGGCCATATTCTTTATTAGACATCCCCCAACTTTTCCAATCTTTGTATTTGTAAAACATATGTCTTGTGCGTTCAATTGCCTGCCTATCTCTTGATACTGAAGCACGCGTGAACAGTGGCCCATTGCCCTGGATAATATTGTCAAAAGTATTGCCTATCATTTCATTTACAATTTGATCATCTATCTTTCCATCGACATCCATGGCCTTTGTATTTCTGAATGTTGCATCAACATCAATTCTAGATTTATGTAATTCAATCCAAGATTCTCGGCCAATTTTAAGTAATTTTGATTGATCGTACATATTTTTGAAAAATCTATCTTCATTCATGGCTGATGGCTGCATAGCATCAGATTTAATTAACATTGCATTTCGTGGATCGATATATTCTCTAAGAGACTTACCTATTTGTACAATCATAGGATTCTCGTGCGTACCACCATCAGCAACCGCAAATATTGCATCATCAAAAGTTTTTTCCTCTAAAGCATCTAAATGTTCTTTTGTCATATTGCCGAATGCTTGCGTATTCAATCTTTGTTTAGCGGCATTTCCGGCTGTTTCAACATTGTAATCAGTATTGACGGCTGTTTTTTCTAAGAAAGCGCGAGGTTTTATATTTTTAATTGTATCCATCTTTGCACTATTCGTATCCCATTTACCTATGTTTCTAGCTGCTCTTGCTGAATCATCAAGTAACATCTCTAAATGTAGATTATTTATTTCTCCAAGTGCTGCATCTCTTGCAAATGGTATACCCTGGGCTTTTAATTCCATAGTTCGGGTATTAACTTGTTTTATAAAGCTCTCCAATTCTTCACCAGTGAAGTGATTCAAAGCTTTTCTTGCCGTATCTACGCATTCGCTTCTATTTTTTGTCATGCTTCACCCAGATAACAAGTAATTAAATCTTTCAGTGCTGTTTCATTTTCAGAAAATTGCTTGTATTTTCTTTCGGTATTTTCAAAATCTTCACGCGCCTCTTTAAATTCTGAGCGCTTAACTTTTTCAATTGATGTTTCATCGTATAAAACTTCGGGCTTTGTAGCTGCTTCCAGCGCTGATTTTTGTTCTTCTACAACTTCTTTATACTTAATTCCAGATTGCTCAAACTCTTTAGTGCTTGGTACGGATTTTTCCATCCTACTATTAAGATATCTTTTAACATTATCAGGATCAGCAAGACGCGCAGAATTAGAATCAACCATTTCCAGGAATTTCTTAAGAACTTCATTAAGCCCTTGCTGTTTAACATTGATGGCATCCATATGAATTCTATCAAGTAAAACTTTTGCATTCGGCCAGACTTGTGATAAGTCTTCTAATCTATGATATGACGTTCTGTTTTTGAAATCACTGATTAATTTACCCTCTGGTAGAAGGGTGTTTTTAATATGCATTAATTCATCTGCGGGATGCATAAGCTTTATTTCTTTGAGTTTCTTTTTTAATTCTAGATGCTTGCCCTCATCAAACAAACGCTGATATTTAGCCGTCTTTCGGCCTTCAATCAATTTAATTTGATGTGCTAAGCGTAATTTCAGCATTACATCTTTAGGTACGTGGTGCGGTATTTCGCTTCTAACAACACCTTTGCCGCTAATTTTTGATTCTTGAAACTTTTTTAAGTTTTGATAGATATTGTTTTGGGAAAGTATCATCCTTTTGAGCAAGCCTTTTGGTAATTCTCTTGTTAAGGCGTGGTCAAATTCTTTTAATGCTCGACTTTGTTCCCCAATTTTTAATCCTATATTGTGCGTCAAACCTTCCATTGCATGAATTAAGTTCGGATTTTCACGCATGTTTACTATGTACGCATCCATTTCATTATGAACAATGTAACTAGACAATAATTGATTTTCTTCATCACTAAAATTTGTAATATGTTGATCGAATAACGAGGCTTTAAGATTCTTAACGCCTTCAGGGCTTAGAACTTGGTTCCAAACACGCCCTGTAACCCTATCATAAGGGATTTGCAAAGACTGTAATGCTTTGATAGCACCTTTATGTACTTCGGGATGATTTGGATTTTCGAGGTAATCTAGATACCACGAATGCATTTCAGGTGATATTAACCCCTCATCTTCAGCATGTTGCAAGTGAGATTGAAGTTCTGAAACCTTGGCTTCGCGCGCTACCTTCTCGCCTTCTTTAATTTCATTCGCTTTTAAAATTTCAGCATGTTCGGCATGTAATCTTGTTAATTCTGCCTCGGCTGCTCTTTTATTAATTCCAGCTTTTCGGAGCTTTATAGCACCACCTATGCCCTTAAATGCTACGTAACCCGCTGCTAATGGCGCAGCACCTAGCAAGAAACCATAGTTATCCGAAGCCCAGTCTTGGATAGCGTGCTCACTGTCTAGCGAATTATTCACGGCATTATAATGTTCAGCAAAATGCTCAGGGATTATCATGCCTTTATAAGCTGTGTAACCCTCGGTTGCCATTGAAGCCAATGCTCCAATACTTTTGTTAGGCACAAAATGGCTAACAGCCTCGGGCACTAATTTGCTTATTGGTACTTGGGTTGATAAATATCGTGTCAATGCTGTATCAGCGCTTGTTTCGGCTAATTCTAATGCAATGCTTCTAGCACCAAACCCAATAGCGCTAGCAACGCCTGTTCCTATAGCTCCACCAACTGCCGCAAACGGCGCTGTAGGTACTAATCCACCAACTATTCCACTTACCGAATTTAAAGCCTGTTGCGTGAAGCTTTGGCCTGGTGCGTTAAGCGTTTCATTCATAACTGATAATCTTTCAGCACTTTCTTTTTTTTGCTTTTCAGTGGACATACCTGGCCAGATATAATCCATTACTTGGCCTACCTGTGCGGCTGGTATTATAAAAGCGGCACCCGCTGATTCACTAATACTGGGAACTGGTGCTAAATCCTGGGGTCGTGCTACCCTTCGCTCACCACCTAACATTTAATCACCTTCCCATTTGTTACTTTTACCAATCCAGCCATGACGCTCATGCATTTGTTTATCGTACTTATCTGCATCCTGACGATTTTCGAATATACCCAGGTGCTCACCTGTTTTTTTATAGTGTTCCGTAGCTTCTTTGACAGAAACTTCCTTACCATTGATAATTGTCGGCAACAAAACTGTCTTTCCATCAAATTCACGCGTAATTGTTTTAACTGTTTCGTAGTTACCTTTCTTATCCCAGACTTTCTGCCTATTTTCTAAATCTATATTGCCTTCTTTTATTGGCCTAATAATATCTTGATTTCCGCGTATATAAACCTTCTTTTCTGGTGCAATATTGAAGCCCCTAACATGCAGTGGAATATTCACTTTACCACCTACTGGCTGGGCTTCAATATCAGCCTCTGCTCTATGCCATACAGATTCTGTAAATATTTTACTATATGCTGGATGCCCATATTTGTCTGCTACCGCCTCGCCATTTGGGTAAACAACCTCTATACGGCCACCTGGCGAGCTAACCATTTGTGGCGGATAATTTGAAAATATCCTATTAACCTCTGATTCGCTTTTATATTCTAACAATGATTTTCTAACTTCATTATTAATTGCGTGGGAAGCCAAAACCTGAATTTGATTTTCTTCAAGCGGTACATTGTTTGTATCAACCACAAAATTAAACCCTGTTTTTACGCCATATGCAGCATTCATATTGTTTGTGTAAGTCGCCATATATTCATTTAAATGCTTAAACTCAAAATCATTATGTTGCGCCGCTGTAAACTTTAAATACCTAACCGCTTGATCAATTTTTCCAGAAACTACTTTTTCACCTTGGGGTTGCGCGTTTAAGTATGAAGTTATTGATGTCAACATTGGCTTAATGGAATCCGCTAGCTTTTTATCAGAATACCCAGTTTTACCCTGGTCTAACTGCATAAACTTGTCTTGACTGTCTTTTGTCTTGCCATTACTTCCAAGTGCATCCACTTGTTGTGAGGCAAATAAATCACCTAAAAATCCAGGCGTTGCTTTTCCTTCAAGATAACCCACCTCCATTACTGTTACAGCTTTTCTTGGGTTGTCATGAAAAACATTCATAGCATAAACGCGATTTTTGGGATTTAAAGTTTGAATATTATTTATAGCCCCATTTATATCCCCACCTTTATCAAAGCCGCCTTGAATGACGCTCAACATCTGCCCAGGAATTGGCTGTCTTAAGTAATCGGGGTAATGCATACCGATGCCAAGAGCATCAGCTTTTGTTACTAAATCATTTAAATTGTCATTATGCTTTATATAGCGTTTATGTGCAGTAGCTGCGTCATCACCCGTTATTACTTCCTTATTAATAGCCGCTTCATTTTGCGCAAAAGCCTGGTACATTCTTGCACCCTCTGGCGTACTAGCTACGAAGTTTTGATAATGTCCTGGCTGTTGTGCTGTAGTAATGAATTTTTTTAATCTATTTTTATACCCTTCCTCAAAAGTACTCAGTGTTCCTGAATTTGTAAGGGTATCTAATTTATTCGTTAATTCTATCCATGACTTTGTTGATGTTATATCGCCCGTTGCTTTAATGCCTCCGGCTAGATAATTATAATATGCATCTACTTTATCAATTGTTTTAAGAGAAACTAACTGTGCGGATGTTGGCCTATTGCCGTTATCACTTATCGATCTTAGATCGTTTAATTGTAATGAACCATAATGATGTTCGGCATTCATTGCCGTTTCTTGATTTATTGGTAGCGCGGCATTACTCATCGGCACATTACCTGGTGCTGATGCATGGTACGCATTTATATCTGATGCATTTAACAAACCATCTTTCATGCCCAAAACTAGCTCATGAGCCATGTTTAATTCTGTAACTAATTCTTTATGTAAAACTGATGCTTCATGTGCTGTAATTATTCCACTTCTAACCGCTCCATGAATTGCTTCGTACTGAGCGTTAATTAATGCATCAGCTTTTTCAGGATTTACATGTACATCATTTCTTATAGATTGTAATGTATCACCTTGAGCTGTTAAAAAATTGTCTTTTGCTGCCTGCTTAGCTAAGCCTATGGTTTTCTCAGCCGCTGATAATTTCAATCCTAAAATTGTGCTATGCGCCATATCTTTTAAGCTGAGCTTATCGCCTCTATTAAGCTTTGCATCTTGTTGAATCTTAGTGGCTGTCTGCTCGGCATTTTTAGCAATAGCTTCAGAATGTCCTGGACTTTTAAGCATTTCAATCTTGCTTTGCGCTTCTACATCTTGCAATAGAGCATGAGTTTGTAAAAGGTTAGCTTTCGAGGCTTCGGATGCGTATTCCGTAGCTTTTGCTGCTGAGCGTTCAGCAATCATCCCGAAAGTTTTAGCAATGTTTTCATATCCTGCTGCTGCTGATTTTATAGCCGGGGGATTAATAACTGGGTAAGTATCTTTATTCTGTACAATTTCCGATGCCATTATAAATCCTCAACTTGTGGCAACTTGCCGCTTGTAGGCCATTTATCAGCAAGGCCAGCGGCTTGGAACGCAAGGTTTGCTGTATCCCCGAATAATTGTGCGTGTAATGTATTCTTTACATTTTTCTTTTCTATTTCCAAGCCTTGTTGACCAAGTGTATATTCAGTTTGGGCGTTTGCCTCTTTTCGACTTCCAATATTTATTGTTTCGCGCTGTATGGCATTGTAACTGGGTGAATCGAAGGCGACACCGCGCGTTGACATTTGTGCCGCTTGTCGACTTAGCATCTTATCGGTTAAATCAAGATTCTGAAGTGTTTTTTGCTGGTACTGTAATGTCAGTAATTTTGATTGCTGATTGATGGCAGCAAGATTTGCTTGCTCAGCTTCTTTCTCAGCACTCATTTTTCCGATTGTCGCACCTGCGGCTATTACCGCTAGACCAATACTTGTTTCAACACCCATAGTTCGCCTCGTTATATGACTGCCATATCTAGTTGATATCCGATCGCTAGAATTTGCAAATCAAAGGGTGAGGACTGTGTAATCACAATAGCTTCCCCATCAAATCTAGCATAACCAGATACCGGTGAAAAAATAGCAGTATCTGTCCTAGGTATCAAAGGCAAACCTAATTGTACATCATGAAAACTCTGATACTGCACTAATTTGCCATTTATAAAGAAATCTAGCGATTGATAATAATCCACATAGACCCTTGATAGTTGTTTTTCAAACGGTGATGATGTTGTACTAAAATAAGGGTACATTGGTACTATTTCTACATCATATAATAATCCTATTTGTACAATACCTACAATCTCTAATGGATTCCTAACCGTTATTTCACCATTTGCAACTGTATAATCATTACCATAATCTTGATTATTATAAACTACTTGTACCGTATAGCCATTAAACCTATCTAAGCCCGTTACTAAGCCATTTGAACTCATAAAAAATGCTTGTTCACTATCAATGAATACCCCGGTATCTAGTCTTTCGATTGTGAATTGCTGTGTTAATCCATAATATTTGAGTATGTAAACCATATTATTAACGGCAACAATATCAATCAATAGTACATCTTGCTGAAAAACTATTGGGGTTAGTGCGGCTAATTTAATTTCATTAGCGAATTGAAAAGCTGTAATCGTATTATCGTCATTTTGAAAATATATAAAATTGTCTTGTGAAGTATCTGAGCCGCGCATTAATGCCCTATTATTCGGATTCTTCATTAAATGCTGACTTTGGGGGGCGATATTTGTTGCCGAATAGGCAAGCCCTACACCTGTAAAATGATAATTGATTGCTGATTTACCAGTTTTTTGCACAAAATACGAATCATTGATATATGTTTGTGGCTTCAATATAGTTGATGAACCATAAGATGACTGTTGCCGAATAGAAAAAGTACTTGGTGTCAGCCCAACATCTTCGTTTTGAGGGCATGCGAATTCGAAATTAGAGCAAAATATTTCAAGTTGCTTACCACCATTTAGCCATAGGATCGGCCCAGCTCCGGTTTGTCCTATCGCATAGATAATTGCATCCGTATCTTTACCTGTTCCCACATCAAATGATATCGGTTGATTAAGTTTGGAGCCAAAAACTGTACCTGGTAACAATGCGGTTTGCGCAAACCATAGTCTATTTTGAAAAAATAGCACTTTCGCAGGATATCCAAGACTATAGGGATTATTTAAATCTCGCACCCATGCTGGCTGTCTTATTGAATACTGACTACCAACTTTTGAATACTTTGCAGGGTCAACTTCAAAAGCAATCTGAACGAGTACCGCAATAGTTACTGTAGTTCCTATTTGCGATATTGTTGTAATAATCCCATAACCTATGGGCGATAATTCTGTTTTACCACCTCCAATAATTTGACCACCTACCCAAGCATTGGTAAATACTGGAATTCCTGCACCTACTGGCATATTTGTAAATGTGAATGTTGTTGTGGATCCGCTTAATCCTGTTCCTGCTATTGCTACCGTTGTATTATTATAATTAATTTGATTAAAATCATACGCAGGCAATGGATAAATATCTAGATATTCGAATGCAAAATGCAATGGACTGTATGTATCTATATATATTCGTCCAGGGGGAAAATCAGGTGAAGTTAAGATAAGGCTGTCATTATCTTGTGTATAGTCTAATTCAAATAAATCAGTTGTATCATAATCCACAGGGATGGCCTGTACAAAATCTATTCCACTTACGCTGTAAACTACTTGAGTACCATTGTGATCTACCACGAGATTATCTTGATAATCTATTACGGGTATTTCTGATGTTGGAACTGTGAATACATAAAAAAACTTATCACCGCCCATAACGATATAATATTGGCCGTTCTTATCTAGAAATTCATACATAGTTGAACTGAAAACAGCTTCATCCGTTACATTTACTCTAAATGTTGTGCCTTTGCGCTTTTTTGCCAAGCCAGTTGTTCCAACTTCAGCATTTAAAAGGCTTTGTGCTGCGGTTAAGTATTCTGCTACCTCTGTGCGCTTCCAGGTTTGCTCATCTACTTCCCCGGCAGTGAAGGCTGTCTGCCTTACCATTTTTCCCATATTTATTCACCTTTAATGCTAGTACACTTTAACTAATCGCGTCATTTAGTGTGTTTTCATGATTTATACGAAAGTTATGCGATCAAAGTCATTATATGGTGTAGCAAAATGCGGATTCATCATATCATCTTGAGTAATTGCTTTTGCAATTACCTTTTCATATTCTTTTTCCAAGTATGCTGCAAGCTGGACATTATTGGTTAGAGTAGGTGCTAACTTTGCCGCTGCATATAACACTAATGCTCTTGCAAATAAGGGGCTATACACCTCTGGTGCTGCTTGATTAACAATATAGTAATAACCTACAGGCTTAACCTGAGCTAATAAATAGCCGTCAGTTATCATGTAAATAGGCCATTGCGAACCTGTATCTTGCCATTTGAAAAAATGACCGAAATCACCCGGCAACTGATATGTATATTGGTAGTCCGGGGAAAAATTAATTGTCAAAGGTGTATTATCAAATATAAATTTTACCAAAAATGACCAATTAAATACTTCATATAATTCTGGTACAAGCTCAAGCAACTTTGCATTTGCTTGTTGCGCATCGGGGCTTTCGAGAATTGCGGAGACTGAAAGCCTCCCCAATTCTGAAAGTGTTCTATTTACCAATTGCAGTTGTGTTGGCATTGATACTAAGCCGTGGCAACAATATGATAATGAACTTTACAAACAAATGTTGAATTACCCGTTGTAAAGGCTCCTGTTGCATTACTGAGATACAATCCTTTATTTACTGATGTAGCAAACGGCGCTAATACTGTTGTTCCGTTAAACAGGAATGTCGTACTTGCTGCCGCAAAAAAGTCTGCTGCTGCTTCAGTATTAGTAGCCTTAATACCAGCGCCATTAATTGTTGAATCGTACTGAGCGCCTACAACGCCGCCAGCCGCAAAGTTTGTTGATCCGTAAGTCATAATTAATTCCATACGATCAACCACTATCAATCTATTAACACCGGGTGCTGGGATTAATAAGACTGGTGCGGCATACATTCCATTAAACTGTGCTGCTGTAATAGCCGCTGAGGTAACTGTATCCAAACTTTGAACTGATAGACTCCAATTTGGATTAGTATAGCTTACGTTAAATTCCCCGAAAATTGCCGACTCACCTGTATTTAAAGGAAAGGTAGACAAATCCGAGTAATTTATAAAAATCACATCGTTGGGTTTTAAAATCCCGTCGCCAGCGATATCATCTAAATACCCTACTGCT
Source organism: Rummeliibacillus sp. (assembly GCA_035554455.1). GTDB lineage: Bacteria > Bacillota > Bacilli > Bacillales_A > Planococcaceae > Rummeliibacillus. The sequence continues at coordinate 1,666 of DATMJF010000587.1, read as the reverse complement.
GTTATTGTTCCAAAACTATCAGACGTACTAGCAATAAAGATACTTGGAGCTGTACTGGTATTACCTTCGCTTACTAAGGAAAGTGTTTGAAAATTTGACATTTATTCTCTCCTTTATGCGTTAGCAACGTATGGGTTAGCGGTTTCAATCAATGCAATACCATTATACTGAACTACGTTAGCACCAGAAGTTAGAACAGTAAGCAATTCCCATCTGTCATTTTGTGGCACCCATGTAATACTTGTTGAAACATCACGGTTAAATATTTGCACCATTGAATCTTCATGGACTAACGGAGTTAAATAAGTATCTGTGCCCAGTGAACTTGTAAATGGAATTGTATTTATACCGTTAGCACCCAGGGTACGAATATCTACACCTAAGTAACTAGACAATCTGTTATCTACTAATGGTCTAACATCGTTATAAAATATACTTACAACTCTGTCGTCATTAAGCATGGATTGTTTGGTAATTGCAGGCAACCATAGGCTACATGAATTATTCATAACATTCACACCTTGGTTTTCAAGGTATGATAATGCTTGAGCCATTTTGCCTTCGTTCATCCCGGTATTAACACCTACCGTGCTATCAACACTAAAAATAGTACCGAATCCTGTAGAAGTGAACAGCGCATTAATCTTAATATAATCGACCATACGCGCAGCTGCTAAAGCATGCAATTTTGCATGGTCAACAATTTTGTCGTATGCAAATAGGGTTTTTTCACCACCGCCGATAACAGTTTTTAATGCATAGTTATAGGGGATAATCATAACGTTTGTAGGATTAACAGGAGTAATCGGGATATCTACGGGCGCATATGTTTGTGATTGCATTTCGATGATGTCAGAAACGGGAACATTGGTTGCTTCACCAGTTGTGCCGTGTCTTTCTTCAATTGTATCAGCCAAGTATTGGCTATTTTGATATTTTATGGTGACTTCAGTGTCAAATAATTGTGACGCTGTTGCCAAATCAATTTGATCGGCCATTTTGGCGTACCTCAATAGTATGTATAAATCCACGCGCAAGCGTGTGCCTATTCGATAACTATTGGGTTGCGGCTAATCCGGCCAATATTATGTTTGATTACAAAATGAAAGGTTGCCTACGAGGGCTTTCAGGAAGTAATGCCTGTATTTTAAGTCCGATTATTTATTATTGTCAAATCGCTGTCATTTACCTATAGTTATGACAACGATACAGGAATTAATATTAATGAAAGATACTGCAAAGATGCGCCTATTTGTTTTACGCGAACTTAAAGATATACGTAAATTTTTTGATATGATGGAAAAAGGTGTGAAAACTCGTGATGAAATTAGGGTACAAAGGGCATATTTTTTTATTAAAACTTTAATACATCATATGGACTCTGGTGATTTAACGCCATTATCAATTGAATTACATGAAGCTTTAATCTTGGATTATGAAAACACTGGCACTCATTTACAATCAAGTGCCAATGTAGACTAATAATATTAATCAGACTTTAACAATTGAATCATCATATAAGCACTGGAAGGTTGAGCGTTAGTGCCTAGCGTAGGTGCTTGTATAACAACGTTAGCTGTAGAAGTATTTGCAAGTGTCAACACATCACCAGCATTCAAATGTACCAGAACTTGAGACACAATTTCATTGGCTTTTTGCTCTGGTG
>DATMJF010000586.1:0-5134 GCA_035554455.1 Rummeliibacillus sp. | reverse complement strand
GTAGGATTTAATAGCTTATTAATTTGGCCTTGATATTGATCTAACCCAAGAGGAGATTGGCCAGGCCTAAAATAAGGGTTAAGAGCGCCCTCAGCTTGTTGTCCATATTGCTCTCTCGCTTGCATTGCCCTTTGTAATTGCTCCTGCATAGCTTGTGAAGCAGCCATACCACCACCACCAAAAATTTTATCAATTGCTCCACCCATAATTTTTCATCCCTAAAAAATAAAATTCTTCGTTCTCTAAAAAAATCTTAAATCCCATCCATTTAGAAAAAAGCAAAGATGCTCTGTGATTTTTATTAATCATTGCGCTCAAACAATTATTCGGATATTTATGAAAATATAATTCCTTAAATAAAAATCCTAATTTTTTCGCATTTACTCCTCGAGCTTCTTTAATAAATCCTACATCTATAAAATTTAAATTATCACTAGTAAGTATTACGCACAACCCAACATCCCTGCTATCAATACACATAAGATAATAAGTAACATCGTCACGATTAAGTTTATCAAAATCAAACTCTCCATCAATTATTAATCCTGGTTCAATATTGGGATGTTTTATCAATTTCCCTATTCTTTCAAAATCAACGCTTTCATTAACACTTAAAATCAAGGAACTGCTACCGGCGTAAATGTAACCCACGTCGGTGAACTTCCTGCTGATGTATCTGTAATTTGAAATTGAAATTGAGGGCCTGATGGAGTCCCTGAATAATCAGTATTAAAAATAACAGTTCCCTGTCTTGCATTATCTAAATTATCTCTATCGGCTGTTGAATAAGCAGGGCACGCCAAAATAGACGCATCTTTTCTTCCTACTGATGAATCCTTAATAGAATCATGTGTTATTCCAAATCCCATAATTTGAGTAATAGAATTAAACCAATTTTGCCAATTAGTGGTTAACATTCCATTCTCATCAAGCAGCTTGTCATAAATAGGAGGATTCGCTAAATAAGACGGATATCTATTTATATTTTTATCAACTGTCATTCTGAAAATTCCTCATAATCAATAGCGCCGCCCAATATATAAACCGGGATTGAATTATAAATAACCCACTTCATTGTCATAGAATAATAAGATCCTAACCGATACCAATAAGTTCGCCACAATCTTTGACCTGTTTTCCCAATTTGCTCAGGATTAAAATCTTCATAGGTATCTCCACCATCAGCAGATAAACTAAAAAAAACAACAGGATTATTATTTTGTGTTCCATTAAAATCATTAGGTGGAACGTCAACGCCATGTAGCATATCTATAAAAACGCGTGTAATTTCTCTTCGATTATAAATCGGTGAAAAAAATACGTGTACAATTCCACTCTTTACAATTGGATCGCCATTATTAGTAAAGTAAGCATTAGAAAGTGTATAAAATTTTGGTTTATTGAAATCACCCACATATGTGATGTTATAAAAATAAAATTGTGTTTGAGCGGCATGGCGATGGGGAATATAATAACCGCCAGGACCAACAGTAACTGCAGATTCAAGTTCACTCCAAGTATTAGAATTTATGTTATATAAATAACTTTTGTCATCAGAAGTAAAATTAATTTGATAAAAAAATTGAGCATCAATTCTAAAGCAAAAACCAACTGCATCCTCTGGATGATTAAAATTATCAATTTCCATTTCTAAAAATTGCGAACTAATTTGATTAGGCTCAGTCCCGTCAATCATCATAATAGCCGGAGTTCCAATTTGTGATTGAGCTAAATAAAAAAGACGGCCGGAACCTTCTGTCAATGAACCAGCCGCCAATAAACCATGTTCAATTAAAATATTATTGTCTCGGCGAAAGGGGAAGTTAGAAGCGCCTACATTTATCCATGATTCAATTGATTTGTCGCCAAAAATAAAGAGGCGGCGCTTTAATGTTTTTACCGCAACTATTTTCCCGGCTCTTGTATCGGCAGAAGCAAATGAAAGGGCGTTCCATGTTGTTCCGTCTAATAAATCTGAAACATAAAATTTAAGCGTTCCTTGAGCGGCGCAAATAAAATATCCATCCATAGAGGTAACGTATTGAGGAATTGAGCTGCTAGGAAGTGTGATATTAGAAATTCCCGCCCCGGTTCCGTTTTGGATATAAAGAATTAATTTTATTCCATCAGTAAATAAGATTTGGTCTGGCTTTGCTGTATTTCCGGCGTTGTTTATATCTGCTATTGCAACATAGCCAGACTGGCCGCCTAAGCTATGAGTAAGATCGCTAATTTCAACAACAGTTAAAGCATTATCAATAGAATATAACTTATCCGCTACCGCTGCATATACATAATAATTCCCAGTAACAGTATCAAAATGAATAAGGGACGCTCTAAATCCACCTGTCATTAAATCAGGAACGTCAACGGGAGCTCCTATCCCTGGAAATGGAGCGGAATATTTTGGCTTCTTAGCTTGTTCATCTTGAACGACATACATATTTATTAATCGTTCAGCATTAATTTGATTAAAATTAGCCTTTCCAAAACTTCCTGTTAATGGAAATTCAGTACGCATTTATCCCACCTGGGGCCAATAATAGGGCCAGTAAGAATAATCATAATAACCTGTAGATAAGGCGGCATTAGGAATTACAGAAATATCAATATCATTTGATGTTGTTATTTCTTTCTTCATTGCTTGATAATCAGCTTCCTGTTTTTGAGACCATCTATTTTTTGCATAAATATCATCAAACATGCGGGCTAAGGAATATATTAAATATAAATTATAATTACCAGGTAATGAGGTAATGTCATCATTATAATTTACATTTTCTAGCATTAATTTTGCTTTTAAATGACATTCATATGCCTGAACAGGCGATGGATAAAAAAGCAATTTAGTCAATAAAATATCTTGCTCAACAACAACATAAACAGGTTGAGTTTGATTAGTTAATACTCGCGTTAAATCATAAACAGTGCTTCTATCTTTGACTTGAACAGGAAAAGAAATATTTTGATAAATCAAATTACAATAACGTAGGTCAATAATCCTGGGCGCAACTACATCGACCTGATTTGGATCTATAATAGTGCTAAATGTATAGGTGTCTTTCCCTGGCGTTAAAGTAAAGGTTATTTCCTTAAAATAAGGAATATATTGACCTGTGCTATTAAAACTATTTAATAAAAAATTAAATAGTTTTAAATTATTCATGGCCGTTGGACCATCAATAGGCTGAGATGGTGAGAATACTCCCACCATCTGCAATGCCTGGGAAATTAAATCACCCGCTGATGAGAGCGGAAAGGACATTAATCTAACTGCCCTTCTCGTTTAATGTCCTGCTTTCCTAGGTCTACCGCGCCTTTTACTTGCTGACCCCAACCGTCGATCAAGCTCATCTTCTTGGCTGGCATCACTGGTGCTTCCCCTGGATTCTCCGGAGTCACAATAAAGTTGTCCGGATTCTTCTCCTTCATCTTGCTCTTTGAGTACATGATTTTCCTCTCCTTGGTTATATTGAGTTTTATCAAACCATCCATCTTTTAATAAATTTAATGCTTCGTCATAAAAACAGCCTTTCCACAATCCTGACTTATACATCGTGTATTTAAATGGAAAATTAATTAACTCAACTTGTGTTTTATGCATTTTTCACCTATACGGCTGAGAAAACCTTCATTGCATAAGGTTGATGCCATAATTGACCAATCAATAAATCTAAACGCAATGGACTTAAGTCATTAACACCGTCATAAGGTGTTTCAATAACGCGAAGCGCCAAGTTTGCGTTTGTATCTCTTGCAAGATAAGCGCTAGGAGCTCCAGGAGGGATAGCCATTGGCGGTGTCACCATGCTTAATCCTCGTGTACAGTAAGCAACGTTGACCCTATAGCTTGTTCCTTTACCTGCAAGGTTTAATGTTGCACCACTTTCAATGGCGCGGCTGACATTGCGATTTGGGCTAGAAGGATCTGAAATAATACTCGGAGATACCTGAACCGTAGCTACTCCAGAACCATTGGAATTCACATCATTCAATACAACAAATTGCATAAAACGCCCAAGATCCGCTCTATCGACTGGATTAACTGCATTAGGGTTATTACCGCTTGGATTGGCAAAAGATATAGTGTCACCCTTTCTAAGAACATTAGTTTGACTTGCTGTAAAACCACTCAATGGGATTGAGCTACCACTAGTAACTGCCGCAGAAGTCACCGGTGTACCTGCGCCACTTCCTGCAACATGAATTGGAATCGAATTGCTTTCAAATAAATCGATACCCGCTAAATTGCCTAAACGAGCATAGAAAGTAACATCCGTATTTAAAGTTGGGTTGAAATGGTTATTAGTCGCTTTGCGAAGTGCGCCAGCATCTTTTGGAGATACAGCGCAATATAAGCCTTCTGTAACAGGCATTGCCAGTTCAACCATTCGAACACGAATATCATCAATTGCATCATATGAATTCAATGCTTGCGCTGGATCACCAACTGCATAATTGATTTGATTTACCGCATCATTAGCAATTCCTACTTCCGCTTTCTTTGAAATAGCATCCATAACAGGATAAAGGAATTGTTGACGATAAAATTCTTTATCTTTGTCTAAAAATAAAGTTAACTGAGTACTGGTAAAATTTAAAAGCGTATTATATTGATGATTAATGGTTAATGTATCAGTTAACTGATTAACCGCTTGCGCGTTCGCAATTCGACCATCACTAATAATATATTGATTCTGCCTTCTGATACGCAAAGTATCACCATAAGCAAAACCATCTTTGTATTCTTCTTCATAACCACGAAATGCGGTCATTACAAAGGGATTGATATTTCTATAGCGCGCCAACATTAATCGCGCTACTTTTTGCGTAATCTCAAAATGATTAGAAGCCATGACACATCCTTGTATCTATTGGCTGCTAGCGACGATTTCCACCCATTCCTTGCTGCATATGGGCTAATGTTGATTCGTAAGAATCAAAAGGATCTGACTTATCAACTTTAATAGGACTCGGAGAACTAGCAACCCGTTTATTCGCCTCAGGCGCTTGAGAATTTTTTTGAGTTGATTTGAAATTTGTCATTAACTCTAAAAACCTAGCACCCTGCTCTTCCGGAGTCATGCGAGAAAATTCCGCTCTTAATTCAGGAGTTTTAGCAGCTCGATACATA
>DATMJF010000585.1:0-2531 GCA_035554455.1 Rummeliibacillus sp. | reverse complement strand
AATATAAAGAATATAGAAAAAGGAGAAAGTGAATGAATAAATAAGTATTAAATACTTGGATAAAAATGATCGTCATTTTTCCCTCAATCTCCTAAATAGAGGTTGAGGTTTTTGATTTGGCTGACATAAAACGGGTACATGAATACTAATGTTTGTTACGTAGAATGACAGTATATATTTCTCTTTTGGTATGTTTTATAAAAGTATCCATATTATCAAAAATATAATATATTCAATAGGCCACACAATAGTACAATATCTTAAGGAAGGAGTGTATGGAAAACTAGTGATCATGGTAGTTGCCTTCGATCAATACATCCTAAATCCCAAAAGTTTAATATACATACACCTACTCTAATAATATAAATTAAATCGAAAAGGAGATTTACTATGAAGCTAGTAGTAAGGATTTTAGCACTATTCGTTATTTTAACAAGTATTTTTGTCCCCGTAGGGAATAAACACAATGCGTATGCAGCAAAAAGCCTATCTTACAACCATGTCAAAAAATATCAACCGAGCAGTCATAAATTGAAATTCACTTATCAACAATCATATAAAGGAAAAAAGAGAACAGCTAGCCTTGTATACAATAAAATGTTCGATGGATGGCGTTCTAGCAATGATCAAGTGGTTCCTCCTTTAGGCTATAATGTAACAAAGAATATGTATTTAGTTGGCGCACCAAGTTCTGACTTTATTTATATGTTGTTTGAAGTGCCAACTAAAAAAGGAAACACCTATAAAGCAAAAGACTTTGATGGAACGCTCGAACATAATACGAAAATCTTGAGCATTTCACAAACTGTCAAAGTAAAAGCTGGTACCTACAAAAACTGCATTGTGGCAAAAGATCAAATGACAGGGACATCTTTTTACTTTGCACAAAATGTTGGATTAATTTTAACAAAATCTAAAGATGTACGTATTGAGCTTGTAAAAGTTAAGAAGTAACTAGACGAAAACAGGTTAGTAGTAAACAAACTACAAGCCTGTTTTTTTAACTATATTTACAAAAGAAATTTCCTATAACCTGAAAATGAATAGAAGCATTAAATTGAAATGACATCTGTGAAGAGGACCAATTTGAATGGAAATACCAAATGTACTAGCAATGCCGTAAAAATGATACTAAAATAGAATAATAGTAAGTATAAAGGTGGTACTATCATGAGGAATTTAGCATACATAATTTTAGTCGGAGCGCTATTAGCCGGTTGCGGTAATAGTAAAGAGTCGAAGAAAAGTGCAGAAAGTGGAAATTCTACATATACAAAAGCTGTGGAGCAGGGAAAACTTGCATTAACAGATGGAGATATTGATAAAGCATTAGCGTCTTTTGAATTAGCGTTAGACGAAAAACCAGAAGATTCGCAAGCTACAAACTATGTAGCTCAATTAAAGAAAACAAAAGAGATTGAAGATTTAATCGATGATAAGAACTATAAAAAAGCGATGAAGCAAGCAGAGGGATTACTTGATTCTACAGGTATACTCAATAGTGTAAGTGGACAAGTAGAGAATCTACGTCAAGAAGCAAAGAGAAAACAAGACAAAGCAATTGCTACGAAAAAAGCAAAAGCAAAGCAAACTTCTTCAAGTAACATCAGCACATCTCAATCTCCACAACAAACAAAAAATAATATGTATCAAGTCTATTCAATTCGCGCATCTTCAATTGTCACAAATTATGATAATCCCGCTGCAAGTATTGACGGTACAACACAAGGCTCAGAAGATAAAATGATCAATGCAGAAAATGCACGTTATGCGCAATGGGATGCATTACTAAATGATATCTATGGCACATTAAAAACAAAATTACCAGCAAGTGATTTTAATAATCTACGAAACTACCAACGTCAATGGATTAATGGCCGCGACGCCACTGCAGATCAAGCAAGTATAGATGCAGAAAGTATGGATTCGTATACACCAAAAGTATCACACGCTATGTCCTTAGCAGAAGTTACGAAAGAGCGCTGTTATGAATTACTAAATGACTATGCAGCTGAACTTCAACATTAAAGAGTCGGTTCGATTTCTACAAATATAGTTCTGTGCCATACTTCAAAACAAAATACTCTAAAATAACACCACCTGAACAACAAGATTCAGGTGGTTTTCTCTTTTAGATCTCTCTTCTCATTTTTTCCTAAAATAGTGTTCTTCTCTTCTTCAAAGTCGAAATAGTAGCATTATATTTCACCCAGCCTATATCGCTGTCCAATGACATAACCATCTAACTTTTTTGGTGCTTTGAAGACCGTGGATTGAATTTTCCTTTTCAGAAGAGTAATTAATAAATAAAATATAATTAGAAATGGTCATTGACAAAAGTGTAAAACAAAAAACAATCGCAAAAGAAATGAAAACCCCCTTCCAGCTACCCCTTCCACGTAAAGAAATTTCATGTTTTAATATTTCGTGATTTTCATAATTGATTGTAAATGATTAATACTTTTTATCGCATGATTACGGTAAATTAAATTCCCATAAAGACCAAGAAAGATTCCTATAACCGACTTATA
>DATMJF010000584.1:0-16577 GCA_035554455.1 Rummeliibacillus sp. | reverse complement strand
AAAGCACTTATGAAATTGACTCAAGTAATAGCTATTATTTATTGTTTTTCCTATTAATGGATTATATCTATAACGTATTAAAGATTCCTACATATGATAAGTAGGAATCTTTTTATTTTTAATGCAATATTTTTTCAGAGTGCTATTATAGAAATGTTATTTTTTTAGGGAGTTATTTGATGATCACATAAATGAGTGATCCATACTTTTAAATCATTTCATGAAACCATATGGTTCATGCTAAACTATGAATAGAAAAAATCTGGAGGAATTAGAACCCATGAAGAAAAAATTAGGCTTATTATACGGTGGTAAATCAGCAGAGCACGATGTGTCTTTGTCAACTGCAAAGGCCGTTATACAAGCATTACATTTTGATAAATATGATGTATTTCCAATCTTCATCACACGCGATGGCGAATGGAGAAGAGGAGTGCAATTAACAGCACCTGTTGAAAACATTTCAGAATTACAATTTAATACAGTTTCAACATCAACAAAAGCAAATGACATTTCTAGCTTTTTATTAGAAGAAAATGAAAAACCGTTCGACGTTGTCTTTCCATTACTTCATGGTACAAACGGTGAAGATGGTACAGTACAAGGTTTACTTGAAGTGTTGAATTTACCATATGTCGGTAATGGTGTTTTAGCATCATCTGCTGGTATGGATAAAGTTGTGATGAAGCAATTATTTGAAGTTGCAGGATTAAAACAAGTCCCATATGTGTATTTCATCCGAAAAGAATGGGAAAAAGAACAAGATGCTTTAATTGCTAAAATGGAAGAAAATCTAACTTGGCCAATGTTCGTAAAACCTGCAAACTTAGGTTCAAGTGTTGGGATTAGTAAAGCATCAAATCGTGCGGAACTTGTAAAAGCGGTCGAACTTGCTTTAAAATACGACCGCAAAATTGTCGTTGAAACAGGACTCGTTGCACGTGAAGTTGAAATGGGTGTTCTTGGTAATGATGAACCAAAAGTTTCTGTACCTGGGGAAATTAAACCAGTAACAGAATTCTACGATTATGATTCAAAATACAATGATGATAAAACGGATTTATTGATCCCTGCACCTGTAACAGATGGCGTGATCAACACTATGTCTGACATGGCAATTCGTGCATTTAAAATTTTAGATTGTTCAGGACTAGTTCGTGCAGATTTCTTCGTAACAGCACAAGATGAAGTTTATATTAATGAAGTTAATACAATGCCTGGGTTTACACCAGTAAGTATGTATCCGATTTTATGGCAAAATACTAGCTTAGCATATGGAGATTTAATCGAAGAACTTATTACATTAGCAATCGAACGCCACGACGAAAAACAACAACTTCAATACCAATAAAAGAGATTGAGTGTGATCTATTGTGAAAAAAACATTGCAACAAATTGCAAAATGGCTAAATAGTGACCAAGATATCCGTGAAGATATTGTGGTGACAGGTGTTTCTATTAATACGCGAACACTACAAAAGGGTGATTTATTCATCCCATTCCATGGAGAAAAGACAAATGGTCATCAATATGTTGCACAAGCATTTGAAAATGGCGCAGCAGCTTCTCTATGGCAAAAGGATGAGCCAAATCCACCCAAAGATGTACCGTTAATTTTTGTAGACGATTCTGAAACAGCATTGCAACAAATGGCAAATGCTTATCGCGCGGAACATCAAGCAACATTTATCGGAGTTACCGGTTCAAATGGGAAAACATCTACAAAAGACCTTGTAGCAGGTACGCTTTCCCCGTATTTTAAAGTACAAAAAACGGAAGGTAACCATAACAATCAACTTGGATTGCCACTTACTATTCTTTCTTTAGATGAAGATACTGAATTTGCCATTTTAGAAATGGGTATGGACGGCTTCGGGCAGATTGAATTTTTAACAAAAATGGCGAAACCAAAATATACAGTTATTACAAATATCGGCGAAGCGCATATGCTAGCACTTGGTTCACGTAAAGGTATTGCCAAAGCAAAATTCGAAATTATTCAAGGACTACAGCCAGATGGTAAGTTCTTCTATGATGGAGATGAACCGTTATTAAAGCCATTAGTAGCAGGGGAAGCAGAGTTAGACGCAACGTCATTTGGGTTAGAATCTTCAGATGATTTAATGGCTACGAATATTGCATCTACTGAAAACGGAAGTACTTTTACTGTAAAAGGAATTGTGAAAGGTGATTTCTTTATCCCTGTACTTGGACGTCATCAAGTAAAAAATACGTTAGTTGCAATTCTAGTTGCTCATGAAGTCGGTTTATCTGATGAACAAATTCGTGAATCGTTAAAAACAGTTTCTTTAACAAATATGCGTATGCAATTAGTAAATGGCGACCAAGGCATATTATTTGTCAATGATGCTTATAATGCTGCACCAACTTCAGTACGAGCTGCTTTGCAATTTATGCAAACAACAAATATGCGACAAGATAAATGGGTAGTGCTTGGAGATATGTTGGAACTCGGCGAATTGGAAAAACAGTTCCATGAAGATTTAGCAGATGCGATTGACCCAACGAATATAGACCAAATTTGTTTATATGGACCACGTATGAAATGGCTCTATGATCAATTACAAGTGAAAGTACCAGCGGAGAATTTATTATGGGTTGATGATAATTATGATGCGATTATCGAAAAAATCCGATTAAATGCAAATGAAAACTCTATTATTCTACTAAAGGGTTCTCGAGGTATGGAACTTGAACATGTATTGCAAGCTTTCACTTATTAAATATTTACTTTTTTGAGCGAAATCTGGACACAATTACGCCAAGGCGTAATTGAAAGCATAAAATAAGAGTACCTAGGGAAAACTATTTCCTTATAGGTACTCTTTTTTTCAATGGATCATATGATGGGGGTGATGAATTTGAAAATCGGTGTATTGTGCCTGCATGGTTTTACAGGTGGCGCTTATGAGATCAAGTCTTTTTGTGATTATCTAGAGCATCATACTGAATGGATAATTCATGTACCGACGCTATCTGGGCATGGTGAAAAGCTTAATCTAGATTTATTTACAGCAGAACATTGGTTGATGGATGCAGAAATTGCTTATAAACATTTATATAAAGAAGTGGATGAAATCTTCATCGTTGGCTTTTCAATGGGCGGTATTATTGCTATGTATCTAGCTTTACGATATAAAGTGAAAGCGTTAGTGTTATTAAGTCCCGCTGCAAGATATATTCGTACAAAACAGTTTGTAATCGATTTAAATGGATTGTTTATAGATGCCCTACAGGGGGAGTATAAAGAAAATGAATTTTTTAAACGATATGAAAGAAAACTAATAGATGTTCCAGTGGCCTCTGCAAAAGAGTTTACACGTCTGGTTCATAAAGTATCTCCTTATTATGAAAAAATTACAGTACCTATGTGTTTGGTGCAAGGTGAAAAAGACGAACTTGTACCGTATACAACAGCAGCATATTTGTATAATAAGGTAGCAAGCACAAAAAAAGAACTGATTACTTCACCGGAAGGAAAACATCTAATTTGTTATTGCGAAGATGCAGAGAAATGGTTTAAAAAAACATTGGATTTTCTAAATAGTTGCAAATAATAGTCGGAACATTTCGAATGATGGTTATTCATTGCATGAATAGGTTATGCGTGTTAGAATATTGAAAGCAATGGATACATTTTGTGTGAAGACTCTCCAAAGTGATGGGGAGTACTTTTTTTTGAACATTACGGTTTATTCTATATTTCATGTGTGAATCACTTGAGAATTGAACCGCTCGGCAAAGACCGGGCTTTCCTTTTTATATAAAATTCCTTTGCATTTTTGCAAAGATATAATAAGTAACGGAAACGTTCCTAACATAAGGCTCGATTTGCCCTATTTTCATCTGAAAATGTAACCATTTGTCAAATGCATAAGCAAAGAAGGAGAATGAGAAGTTTGACAAATTTTTCAGAACTAAATATTAGCGCTTCTACACAAAAATCCCTTAAACGTATGGGATTTGAAGAAGCAACACCAATCCAAGAAGGTACTATTACATTTGCAATGGAAGGCCGCGATATCATTGGTCAAGCGCAAACTGGTACTGGTAAAACTGCCGCTTTTGGTATTCCACTGATTGAAAAAGTTGACCCTAAAAAAACGGAAGTACAAGCTCTTATAATTGCCCCTACTCGTGAATTAGCGATTCAAAGCTCGGAAGAACTTTATAAAATTGGTTACGATAAACGCGCACGTATTCTTTCAGTTTACGGTGGACAAGATATTAGCCGTCAAATTCGTGCACTTAAAAACAAACCACAAATTATCGTAGGTACTCCTGGTCGTATTCTAGATCATATTAAACGTCGCACATTAAAACTTGAAAACGTTGAAACTCTTGTACTTGATGAAGCAGATGAAATGTTGAATATGGGCTTCATTGAAGATATCAATGCAATTTTAGAAAACGTTCCATCAGAACGCCAAACATTATTGTTCTCAGCAACTATGCCAGCACCAATCCGCAAAATTGCTGAAACTTTCATGAAAGACCCTGAAATCGTTAAAATCAAATCAAAAGAAATGACAGTTGAAAATATCGATCAATATTTTGTAAAAGCACAAGAACGTGAGAAATTCGACGTCCTTTCACGTCTAATAAATGTTCACCAACCAGAATTAGCAATCGTGTTTGGTCGTACAAAACGCCGTGTTGATGAATTAGCACATGCGCTTAATATTCGTGGTTACCTTGCAGAAGGTATTCATGGTGATTTAAGCCAAGCAAAACGTCTTTCAGTATTACGTCAATTTAAAGAAAATAAAATTGATATCCTAGTTGCAACAGACGTTGCTGCACGTGGTTTAGATATTTCAGGCGTTACACATGTTTACAACTTCGATATTCCACAAGATCCAGAAAGCTACGTTCACCGTATTGGACGTACAGGTCGTGCCGGAAAATCAGGCCTTGCTGTAACATTCGTAACACCTCGTGAAATGGGTTATTTACGTATCGTAGAAGAAACTACGAAAAAACGTATGACTCCATTAAAGCCACCTACTGCTGATGAAGCATTAGTTGGTCAACAAGCACTTGCAGTTGAACAATTAAAAGAACTTGTTGAAAAGAATCATTTAAGTGACTACCGTGGTATGGCTGAAGACTTATTAGCTAGCCATGATGCTGTTGATTTAATAGCTGCAGCACTTAAATCAATAACTAAAGAACCAGATGATTCACCAGTTAAAATCACTGAAGAACGACCATTGCCGATGCGTCGTTCAGGCGGTCATGGCCATGGCGGCGGCAACAGCCGTGGTGGTGGTAATCGCGGAGGTTATCGTGGTGGACGCGGTGGAAATAATCGCGGAGAACGCGGAGAACGCGGAGAACGTGGTGGACGCCGTAGTGGAGATCGTAGCAATACGCGTCGTGAAGGTGGAAGTCGAGACGGAGGACGTCGTGATGGCGGTCGTCGTCAACCTCGTCGTAGTAGCGAAGACTAGCATTCAAACAATTAGAGCATCTTTAAATCGAGCAATCGGTTTGAAGATGCTCTTTTTTCCTTTTTTTATGTGGCACCGTTAAATATGGTTGTTGATATTTGCAAAGTATAGTTATTTTGACAGCACACCCTACAAAAGGGTGAGAAAGCTTTCTTAGCGTGCTGGTGCTTTGGAAAAAAATCAACAGTATCCATTAACCGGACCTTTAATTTAAAAGCTAGCGTCGGTAGTTGGATAGAATTTTTAGGGAATTGAAACTATTAGATGTTCAAACCGTATATAAGATATAAATATAGCCATAAATTAATGGGCATAGAATGATCATGTTCGTTAGACCTGGCTTATAGACCATATACATATAAAAAGGAGTTTGAGTATGACATCACAACCGAAATATCATATTTCAAAAAAAGGTCTGACCGTGTGGCGTATTCATGCGGCAATAGAATCAGCCATTTTATTTATTATTGTGTTTGCTGCATGTGCCTTAACTTTTTTCTTTGATTGGCCAAAATGGATTTATGCGATTTGTATAGTTATATGGATTGTTTTTGTATTTTTGGGTGTATATTTATTTCCAAAAATTCGCTGGAATCATTGGCGTTATGAAGTGAGAGAGCAAGAAATTGAAATACAGCGTGGGCTATTTGTTGTTGAACGTACTCTTGTTCCAATGGTACGTGTGCAACATGTAGACACAACTCAAGGGCCTATCTTAAAGCGCTATAATTTATCCAGCATGTCTATTTCTACTGCAGCAACGACTCATACTATTCCGGCGTTACCTGTAGAAGAGGCAGATCAATTACGAGTACATATTTCGGAATTGGCAAGGGTGGCAGAAGATGATGTCTAGAGAAGTTAATCACTTACACCCTGTTACAGTTGCGCTTAGTTTTCTTTCTAGTTTGAAGAGTTTTGTAATACCAATGGCTGTTATTTTTCTGGGGAAAGGATTTCATTATTCACTTAATCCCGATAGCGAGCATTTTATTGAAACACTTATTTCAGGAGGGATTATACTTCTTGTCATATGTATCATTCTCATCTTTTCTTTTATTAAATGGAAACGGTATGTGTATTGGTTTGAGGATGAAGAACTTAGAATTGAATATGGTTTGTTTGTAAAGAAAAAGCGGTACATTCCATTTGAACGAATTCAAAGTTTAAATTATAAAGAGGGGATTCTTCATCGCCCATTTAAACTTGTTAAGGTGAGCGTTGAAACTGCAGCAGATAGTGGTGAGGCAGAGGCGGATTTAATTGCTATCACACGTGAACAGGCAACAATGATTGAAACAGAGATGAAAAAGGCTAAGCATCATCTGAACCAAGTAGTGAGATATGATTCAGATGACGATACAAAAGCTATCTACAATTTCGATCAAAAGGAACAGAAGACGCCACGCTTGACTATTCATCGTATGTCAACGAAGGACTTATTGATTTTAGCGACGACTTCTAGTGGCGTAGGAGTGGTGTTTTCAGGGTTAGCAGCAATTGCATCACAATTTAATGATTGGATTCCATATGAACAGATCTACGGAGAGTTTCAAGCTTTTATAAAATTTGGTGTGTTATTAATGGGTATTGTAGCTTTAATTGTGTTGTTGATTTCGTGGCTGTTATCTGTTGCGATTACATTTGTAAATAATTTTGGATTTATCGTGGAAAAAGAGGAAGATCAGCTTTTCATCTCGAAAGGGTTATTGGAGAAAAAAAGAGTAACGATTCCGATGAAGCGAATTCAGGGCATTCGTATTGTGGAAAATCCATTTAGACAACTTTTCGGCTATGCAACCATTGTGATAGAAAGTGCTGGGAGTTCAGGCGAAAAGGATGAGCAAAGAATTGTTATGCTGCCACTTGTGAAAAAACAGCAAGGATTGATTTTATTAAATAAATTATTTCCAGAAGTGCAATGGGATTGTCCTTTACAGCGTCCACCAAAAAAAGCATTACTTCGTTATATGTTAAAGTATGTATATTGGTTAACACCTGTTGCTGCAGTTGTTAGTTATTTTGCATTTCCATATGGATTATGGATTCTTCTACTCCTTCCGTTAGCTTTATTACTCAGTGTTTGGCAACATCATAGTGCAGGCTATGCAATAAGAAGTCATCAGCTTACGATTGTCTATAGAGGGATTAGCCTAACTACTTTTGTGACATTGAAAAGGCGTATACAGGCCATAACGCTCTCACAAAGTTATTTTGCAAAACGGAAAGACTTGGCCACATTATCTGTTCATATTATGTCGGGTTCGTCGGGTAGCGTTGCTGAGATGAAGCATTTTGATTTGATGAAGATGGAGGAAGTCTTTGAGTGGTATGAACCGAATTCTATGCAATAAATTGAAGGTGAGAAATAAAATGAGCTGTTGAGATTTTAGAATACTCAACAGCTTTTCATGTGTTATCTTTTTTTTACCCATCTCAAAACGCGTTTTGGATGGAAATCGAATAGTCCGATAATTAGCCCGGTAATAAGACCTGCAATATGAGCAGTACCATTCACGTTGGGTTGTAAGAATGTCATAATAACGGAAATCACAATAATTGGCATAATAATTTGTTTGAGTTGTGGCATTGTTTTACGTGTATAGTAAACTAGTGCAACAAATGCTCCGAAAATACCAAAGATGGCTCCGCTTGCGCCGATACTTGCGTAGTTTAGTGGTTGTATTAAAAATGAAACAACATTCCCCATAAAACCAGAGACAAAGTAAATTGTGAAAAATCGTAGTTTACCAGCAATACGTTCTAGTTCTGGACCAAATACGTATAACGAGAACATATTGAAAAGTAAATGGAAGAAACCTCCATGGATGAACATAGATGTAAACAGTCTCCAGTACTCACCATCCGCAATTAAATAATTAACAGATGCGCCCATATTAAGAATATTATTGCCTAGTGGTGGGATTAGACCAATTAGAAAAACGACAACGTTGATCGCAATTAACGACGAAATAACAGGATATAGTTTTATGTATTGCGAAAGATTTTCTGTACGATTAAACATGTATTCACCTCGATTTTAATATGATTATTATACATTGTTTTATTAGCTGAATGAAAGGAGAAACAAACATGATAAAAGGAATTGGACTAGATATCGTAGAAATATCAAGAATAATGAAAGCAAATGACCTTAGCCCACGATTTAAAGAAAAAATTTTAACGCCACGAGAACTAGAAATTTTCGATCAGTTAAAGACAAGACGACAACTAGAATTTTTGGCAGGAAGATTTTCAGCTAAAGAAGCATATTCTAAAGCAAATGGGACAGGAATTGGAAAGGAGTGTGCATTACAAGATATAGAAATTTTACCTAATGAAAAGGGGCAACCGATTTTATATTTTAAAAAAGAACTTGTTCAAGGCTTTGTAAGCATCACACATTCAAAAGAATATGCGGCTGCTCAAGTTGTTCTGCTCGCATAAATTTTAAAGCTCGTTCATAGGATACTTTAATGGAAAATGGAGAAAGGATGGGGATTTGCGAAAATTTCTCACTTTAGGACTAGTATTTATTACGGCAGTATTATTGTTAGTAGCTTGTGGATCAAATTCAAAAGAGGATGTTGTGAAAAAGACAAGCAAGAAGTGGACAGCCGCTAAGGGTTATGAGGTTAAGGCTGTTATGGAGATCAAGATGAGTGGTGACTCAAAAAAATACGATGTAAATGTATGGCATACAAAGCCTGAATTTTATCGTGTTGCAGTATCAGAAGAAGGTCAAGAAACATCTCAAATGATTATTCGTAATGAAGAAGGAGTATTTGTTGTTACGCCATCTCTGAAAAAGACATATAAATTCCAAAGTGATTGGCCAAAACAAAATAGCCAAGGATATTTAATTAATGCTTTGGCAGACGATTTAGCTGCGGATAAAACTGCAGAAATGAAAGAGACAAAAAATGCGTATATCTTCAAAGCAAAAACTCGTAACAATCATTCTAAAATGCTTCCAACTCAACAGGTTTATATAGACAAAAAGACATTATTACCTACGAAAGTGATTGTGTTAAATGAAGCGAATGAAGAACAAATTCGCATCACCTTCAAAAAGATAACGCTTGGTGTAGCTAAAAAGGCTTCTGATTATGCAATCGAGGACTTTACAAAGACAAGCGATACAAAAGCTGATAACAAAGATTCGAAATCAGACGCTACATCAGCAGAAGGAACAGATAAAGGAGATGGTAGTAAAACAACTACAAGTGAACAAAAAACAACAGATGATAAATCTACAGATGATAAAGCAACAGATAAACAGTCTACAAACGAAGAAGGCAATGCAGCAAAAAGTGAAGAAACAATTGCAACTACAGCAGATACAAATACAACAGCTACAGATGCTACTGAAAATGCAGGTGCAGACATAGATTCTGAAGATTTTAAAACTCATTACCCTGTATTAAAATGGGATAATGTTAAATTAACTGATGAAGAATCATTACAAATGGATACAGGTACTCGTAAAATCTTATCATTTGAAGGAGATAAGAGCTTTACAATCATCCAAGAAAAAGTTACGAAAGCTGATCAACTTTATATCCCTGTATTCTCACCTGGTGACCCAGCAGATTTAGGATTTACAATTGGAGCAATTACTGATAATTCAATTACCTGGGAAGCAGATGGGGTTTCATTCTTTATCGCTTCAAATGATTTAAGCAAGGATGAATTAATACAGGTAGCGTCTTCAATGGTGAATGGGGAAGTAAAATAACATAATGATTGACCAAAGCTTTTGAAGGGACGATAATAGAAAAAAACAAATAAGAAGGTTAGTAAACATGAACGAACTTCTTCAATTTCGTCCTACCAAAGCGATTATAGATTTATCGGCAATTCGATATAATATAGAAAACCTACGTAAGCATTTGCAATCAAGTGTTGAAATTATTGCAGTTGTAAAAGCAAATGCTTACGGTCATGGTGATGTGCAAGTTGCCAAAGCTGCATTAGAAGCAGGAGCAACAATGTTGGCAGTTGCAACACCAGAAGAAGCCTTGCATTTAAGAACATCAATTGATAAAACACCAATATTGATATTAGGAGCTGTTCCAGTAAATTTTGCACCATTCGCAGCCAAAGCTAATATTACACTCACAGTATTTTCACCAGAATGGATTAACGAAGTTGCTTTAACATCAAAAGAGTTTAGCAATCCTTTAAAAGTACACATAAAAGTTGATAGTGGAATGGGCCGTATTGGTGTACGAACAGAAAAAGAGTTAAAAGCTGTATATGATGCCATAACTATGGCAAATAATATAGAAGTAGATGGTATTTTCACTCATTTCGCAACTGCAGATGAAGAAGATGCATCAAAGTATGATCATCAGTTAGAAGTATTCAAATATTTAGTAGCAAGTTTACCAGTAAGACCTCGCTTAGTACATGCAGCAAACACGGCGGCTTCATTGGTCAAAGAAGGCGTTCAGTTTGATGCTGTACGATTTGGGATATCTATGTATGGTCTTGCTCCTTCGACATTTGTCGAAAAACGTCTACCATATACATTACACCCAGCATTAGCGTTAGAAAGTGAATTAGTGCATGTGAAGAAAATTACTAAAGGCGATACAGTCAGTTATGGCGGTACATATGTAGCGCAACAAGATGAATGGATTGGCACGATACCTATTGGGTATGCTGATGGGGTTATTCGTGGATTATTCGGTCAAGAAGTTTTAATAGATGGTACAAGAGCACCTATTATAGGAAGAATTTGTATGGATCAATGTATGATTAGATTACCTAGAGAAATGGCAGTTGGCGAAAAGGTCGTCTTAATCGGTAAACAACAACAAGATGAAATTCATATCCAAGAATGGGCAGATCGACTTCACACAATTGTTTATGAAATACCATGTATGCTTTCACAAAGAGTGCCAAGAATTTATAGATAAATTGTTACTTCTATAGCATGATGATGGGGTTTTTAAATGTTATTAATACGCTATAAATAGTAGTTTGTCCTATAAGTCGACAAATTCAGAAAAAAATCAACGCTTATGTCAAATACTTACTGATACTGTCTTTTCAACGCCTAATTTTAATGTTAGGATAGTAGGTAAGTTAAGAGGTATAATAGGTGATTTGTTTGTGGAGGTGTTGGCTGTGAGTCAAAGAAGAATGGAAGAAGTCCTTATCCAATTACCAGAACGAATGGTTTCTGAAAACATTGAACAAGCTTATAGACAAATAACAAAAAATACGAATGAAACGAATGAATGCGTTTATATTCCAACAAAACGATCTATTCATACAAATCAAAAAAATCACATGCGAGAAGCAATGGTTAAAGGATATGTAGAAATGTCACAGATTAACTTATCTATATGTAGTGAATGCTTACATGTTGAGTATGAAGCGGAACATATGGTGGAGCGACTCGTAAGCGGAGGATGAAAACTTGAACGTTAAACGTGGTGACGTTTTTTTTGCAGATTTATCTCCAGTAGTCGGGTCAGAGCAAGGTGGTACTAGACCCGTACTGGTTATTCAAAATGATATCGGAAATCGTTTCAGTCCTACAGTAATTATTGCAGCAATAACTGCTCAAATCCAAAAAGCAAAACTACCTACTCATGTAGAGATTGATGCGAAGAAATATGGGTTTGAAAGAGATTCAGTTATTTTATTGGAACAATTACGAACAATCGATAAATCCAGATTAACTGACAAAATCACACAACTAGATGGACCATTGATGGAAAAAGTAGAAGAAGCTTTAGAAATTAGCTTGGGTCTTTTAAAATTTTAAATAGCATACATATTGAAACGCCAGAATGAATTATTCTGGCGTTTTTTGTTTATATAAAATTTCATTTATAGGGATTTTTATCCAAATCATTATAGAAAAATATTACAAAAATAACAGTGTAAAGTTAGATAATATATTATACAATTAGAAAAAGTCAGTAGTAAAATAGAAAATATGAGATTATTTCTTTTTGCTACTAACAATGAAATGTTATCTATTGAAATATTAATATTACACGTATCCATAAAATTCAAAAAGAGTATATAAGTATTTAACCTAATTGTGTGTGTAAAATATTTTATTTTTATTGTGCTATGGAGTTCTTTCTAGATTGAGTAGTGAGAAAGGCGATGGAATTAATGGATATTAATGATGAAAATATTGGAAAACTTAAGTGATTTGGGGGCGTATTTAGGATGGAAGAGTCTTCTGTAGATGTTTTGACAGAATGGGATATTGTTGCCGCGCGTCAGCTTGGTCGTAAGGTGGCTAAATCAATTGGTTTTGGTGCAGTAGATCAAGCTCGAATTACGACAGCCATCAGTGAATTAGCCCGTAATATGTATTTATATGCTGAACAAGGAAAAATTGAAGTGGCAAGAATTAAAGGGGGATTTTCTGAAGGGATTTGTATTGTTGCTTCGGATTCTGGTCCGGGAATAGCTGATATTCAGCAAGTAATGCAAGATGGGTTTTCAACTTCACAAGGTTTAGGTGCTGGTTTACCAGGTGTTAGACGGTTGATGGATGAATTTGAAATAGAAACGGAATTAAAAAAAGGTACTACCATTACCATTAAGAAGTGGCTTCGCTTGGAAAATGATTAATATCACAAAGAAATAATTAAAGATTGTAGAAAAGCACTTATAAGATATCGATACTTACTAATTAGAAAGGGAATTGTCCAAGGTTGCTTTTGGACAATTCCTTTTTGGCTTTCAGAAGATATGCAAATTCTTCCTATGATAAAATAGGATAGACAAAAGAAAGGTAGTGAACTTATGGATGACAAAAAAATGCATCAGTTAATCGCCTCAGAAATTGGTATTCGTACACATCAAGTAGAACAAGTAATTCAATTACTTGAAGCTTCTAATACAGTACCGTTTATAGCACGCTATCGAAAAGAAGCAACGGGCTCGTTAGATGAGGTACAAATAAAAGCAATCGAAGACCGTTATCACTATATTCAACAATTAGAACAACGCAAACAGGAAGTTGTTCGCTTAATTGATGAGCAAGGAAAACTAACAGAAGAATTAGCAAAAGAAATTAATGCTGCAACCATTTTAAAACGGATTGAAGATTTATATCGCCCATATAAACAAAAACGACGTACAAAAGCTACAATTGCAAAAGACAAAGGCTTAGAGCCATTAGCTGATCAATTAATGGCTTTTGACAAAACGCCCCTTCAAAAATTGGCAATGCCCTTTGTTGGTGAAAAAGTAGAGAATGCTGAAGAGGCCTTACAAGGAGCTTGTGATATTTTGGCAGAGCGCTTTGCAGATGATGCCAAAATTCGTGAGAAAATCCGAAAAATATCATGGCAAGAAGGTAAAATTCAAGCTGCTGTTAAAAATACAGAGCTTGATGAGAAAGCTGTATTTGAAATGTACTATGAATACGAAGAACCGGTTAACAAAATCGTGCCACACCGTATTTTAGCTATTAATCGTGGTGAAAAAGAAGAAGTTTTAAAAGTAAGTATTCAGATACCTGTAGAACGTGTACATCAAGTTATGCGAAATGAATGGATACCTGCTTCTTCCTCACCTGCTGTTTCACAAGTAGAGTTAGCGATTGAAGATGCATATAAACGTTTAATTCAACCATCAATTGAACGAGAAATTCGCAATGAGTTAACCGAAAAAGCAGAAGCACAAGCAATTCATATTTTCTCAGAAAACTTACGTAATTTATTGTTGCAACCACCGATGAATGGACAATATGTGCTAGGGGTGGACCCAGCGTATCGAACAGGCTGTAAACTAGCAGTTGTAGATGACACAGGTAAAATGCTTGAAATCTCCGTCATCTACCCGCATACAGCAAAAGGTGATATAGAAAAATCAAAAAAAACCTTTAATGATATTTTAAAACGCTACCCAATTTCGATTATTGCAATAGGAAACGGTACAGCTTCTCGTGAGACAGAACAATTTGTATCCGAATGCTTAAAGGAATCAGATAGCAATGCTGCTTATGTTATTGTGAGTGAGGCAGGAGCTAGCGTATACTCGGCATCTGAAGTAGCACGCGGGGAATTTCCTGACTTGCAGGTAGAACAACGAAGTGCTGTATCGATTGCGAGACGTTTACAAGATCCTTTAGCTGAACTTGTGAAAATTGATCCTAAGGCAGTAGGTGTAGGACAATATCAACACGATGTTTCACAAAAGAAATTAGAGGAGTCATTAACATTTATAGTGGAAACAGCAGTAAACCAAGTAGGAGTAGATGTTAATACTGCATCGCCATCTTTACTTCAATATGTCTCAGGTTTATCCAAGACGGTAGCTGAGAATATCGTGAAAGTTCGTAGTGAAAATGGGAAATTTACAGCTCGTACACAACTAAAGAAAATCCCACGACTTGGTGCTAAGACTTATGAACAAGCTATTGGATTTCTGCGGATTCCAAAAGCAAAGAATCCTTTAGATGCTACTGCAATCCATCCAGAAAGTTATGATTTAGCGAAACAAATTTTAGAAGCTGCACATATCGATAAGAAACAAATTGGTTCGCAGGAAGCAGAACAAGCAATTGGTGAATTAAATATTTCTGCACTAAGTGAAGAGTGGGGAACTGGTGAAGTGACACTAAAAGATGTTGTTGATTCACTTATGAAACCTTCACGAGATCCTCGTGATGCTTTCCCACAACCATTATTAAAAAAAGATATTCTTAAAATGGAAGATTTACAACCAGGAATGGAACTGCAAGGTACAGTACGAAATGTTGTTGATTTTGGAGCATTTGTCGATATTGGTGTAAAACAAGATGGTCTTGTACACATTTCAAAATTGAAAAAAGGATATGTAAAGCATCCTTTAGATGTTGTAGCGCTTGGTGATATCGTAACTGTTTGGGTAGATAAAGTGGAAGCTGGAAAAGGTAGAATTTCTCTTACAATGCTTCCTCCTGAACAACAAATTAATGAATAATACTAGTCATACTTAATGAAAGTGTGATATTAAGACTTTTGAAGAAGGTATTTTAATTTGGCTCTGTTACATGAGATTGTTGATTTTTTAATGAATCTACTTGAGCGAAAGGCGGCGACTCCTCGAAAATGCATTCGCATTTTCTTCGCGTGATGTTAATTCAGAGAAGTTCATTCATAGTCCTGCGGGAAAACGAACCAGATGAGACCCCGTAAGTGAGCAAAAATTCTTTTTGCCCTTCAAAAAGAATTTTCTGCGACGAAGCTAGCGTAGCGATGCAGGAGCAATCTTTTCACTGCGACGAGTAACCGCAGGAGCAAAGGGTTTTAGAACGAGGCGGCTTATCGGTTCACCTGCGGAAAGCGTCAGCGATGAAAGCGAAACTGATGAAATATCAATAGTATTAAACAAAGCCTTTATTTTAAAAAGAAATCTGATATGAGATTCAATACTTCACTGTTGTGGGGTATTGAATTTTTGTTAGGAGGTATACTATGACGGATTGTGATTTACAGCAACTAGTAAGTAGTATTTCAGAGCAAGTGTTTCGAAAGACATTTCTACATCAGGCTTATTTCAACAAAAGACTTCGTACGACAGGTGGACGCTATCTTTTACAATCGCATAATATTGAGATTAACCCCAAAGCATTTGAACAGTATGGTCTTGAAGAAATAGAAGGAATTATTCGTCATGAACTATGTCATTATCATCTTCATATAGAAGGAAAGGGATATCAACATAGAGATGCCGATTTTAGAATGCTTTTGAAAAAAACGAATGCTCCTCGCTTTTGTTCTAATTTAGATCAAGGTAAGAGAAGAAGTATTAGTAAACGATATACGTATGTATGCGTTAAATGTGGAACGAATTATCATCGGAAGATTAGAATGAATACAGCTAGATACAGTTGTAGTAAGTGTCTCGGGAGACTTAAACTGAAAAGTTAAAGTTTTTTTAGAAAAACGCTTGACGAATATAATATAACTCTCTATAATAGTAAAAGTCGACAAGGTGATAACACATTGAAGCGACAAACAAATGAAGGTTATTCCGAAGTAGCTCAGTTGGTAGCAGCATCTGACTGTTAATCAGAGGGTCGCAGGTTCGAGTCCTGCCTTCGGAGCCATGGCCCCTTGGTCAAGCGGTTAAGAC
>DATMJF010000583.1:0-2967 GCA_035554455.1 Rummeliibacillus sp. | reverse complement strand
GGAAAGCTATATATTTCGGATGGTAGGAAAAAGAAAATAAAAATTGGATTCAATATTCATAAAACGAATTTAGAAATTTATCTACCCAAAAGACAACTACATGCTATTTCTATTGACTGTACAGGAGGGAATTTGATTGTTGACGATCTAGACGTGATAACATGCAAGTGTAATATAATATCTGGCAACGCTAAACTTTCAGGAAAAATAGAAGAACTTACTATCCGTGCTACCGGATGTAATATAACCGGTGACTATCTGGATATAAAGAAACTGCATTTGAAGACAACTTCTACAAAAATAGATTTTTCGGGCAAGTTTTCAGAAATGAATGTCAATTCAACAGGTA
Organism: Rummeliibacillus sp.; assembly: GCA_035554455.1. GTDB lineage: Bacteria > Bacillota > Bacilli > Bacillales_A > Planococcaceae > Rummeliibacillus. Next base: position 2,618 of record DATMJF010000583.1, on the reverse strand, counting down.
GAAGTATTATGGTAAGCTCATCAACTATGTTACAGAAAATCAAATCGATTTCTACAGCAGCTAATGTAAAAGTAGCGATTCCAGAAAATGATGGCTTTTCATTCCACTTTAAAAAGCTTTCAGGAAACTTTAAAAGTGATTTTTCTTTACTAATGGCTAAAGATTCCTATGTATACAAAAATGGAACAAGTATGTTTGATGCAGAGGTTAGAGGTGGTTTCTTTACATTATGTAAAGTATAAAATATTCGTTTTTAAACACAATTCATCGCTTAAGTTGAATGTAATAATCAATACGTTTCAAAAGAATTGGATGTTCAAATCCATTTTAAGTTAATTAATGAAGGAAGAAACTTAATTTTATTAAAGGAGAAAATTCCATGTATATACCCTTTATGGTAGGAACAGGTGTAGCTATTGTACTGTTGCTTGTTGGTATCATCGGATTAATGGTGAGCAAAAAGAAAGGTACACCAAACAAATGGGCATTGTGGTTGATAATATTTGCATGCTGCGCGCTTGTTAGTGCAGTTATTAATTTTCAATTTATTTAATCTAAAATTATATTCAGCATTTTTTGAGAAACAGTTCTACCCAAGAAGAGGTTACGATTATTTCAGTTTTAGAGAATCTGAAAGAAATAACCGTGAAGAAGCATTTATAATAGAACCAAGAAGAGGATATTTAAATAAATTTGAAGCAATTCACTTGCTGTTCAAATGATGTAAAGAGTTTTTCTGATAATATACCTGAATCAATTTCATAATGCAAAATCTATAAAAAAAATACTAACATTTAATGATATCCAATTTTGTTCATTGTGGAGCGGAAGACGGCGACTCCTACGGAAAAAGCTTGAGCTGAAAGCCCCGCAGGAACGTAGTGACGAGGAGATTGAAGCCAAGCCCGTGGAAAGCGCCGTCTGGAGCGGAACATCCAAATGTGAATATAAAAAAAGATAATGTGTTAAAATGTTCGTATTTAAAAATCAAAAATGGATTTATGAAATTGATTCACCTATAAAATATAAGTACAAAGGTCTTGCCTTAAATCAGTAAGAGATATCACACCTAAAATCGATAAGGAGAAGCAGATGTATCTAAAAAGAGTATTATATTCACAAAATCAGGGACAAGATTCTTCAATCTATCCTTTTAACATCCCATGGTTAGAAAACTTACAATCCCTTGATTTTCCATCTAATGTAACGTTCTTTGTCGGTGAAAATGGAACTGGAAAGTCCACTCTTTTAGAAGCCATTGCCGATAAATGTGAATTCAATTCAGCAGGAGGGGGACGGAACAGTAGTTTTGAAGTTGACCAAGCAGAATCGGCTTTGGCGGAGTATATTCGATTATCATGGAGTCCTAAAGTGACAAAAGGTTTTTTCTTAAGGGCTGAAACATTCTATCATTATGCTAGTTATATTGACTCGTTAGAGGAGATTTCAAGTAAAAAGTATGCTCCTTATGGTGGGAAATCACTGCATCATCAATCACATGGTGAATCATTTCTTTCATTATTTAAGAATTCGTTCGGTGGAAGGGCTATCTATTTGTTAGATGAACCAGAAGCAGCACTTTCACCAGTGAGACAATTAAGTCTTATGAAAATAATAAAAGATTTAGAGCATACTGCACAATTCATAATCGCAACACATTCGCCCATCTTACTTGGATATCCAAATGCTACAATCTATAATTTTGACAATGATGAAATTGAAACTATTCGATACGAAGATACCATTCACTATATTATGACAAAACGCTTTCTTCAAGCTCCTGAAATCGTCCTGAATGAGTTGTTTAAAGAGGATGAGGAATTGTAAAATTAATCGTAGAAGTTGTTAAATCAAAAGGAATCAAAAGGGAGGATTTCAGTGGGGTGGGCAACCCCTCTATATATGTCGTTCTGATAGATGAAAAAATACACCACTTTTTTAAAACCTTTTCAGCCACAATGCGGGTTGCTAAGAACGTTTCTAACGAAATTAACTTTTACTTAATAGGGGGTTACCCTATAATTAAACTAACGGGGCAGAATTGTTTAGCAATATAATTATTTTTTATATATCTAATTGGAGGTCAAGCCTATGAAAATTAAAGGTTTCGGTGGGGTTTTTTGGAGAACAAAAGATGTTATTTCATTAAACAATTGGTATAAAGAAATTCTAGGTATTTCGATGGGAGAGTGGAATGGTACAGTCATCAAGCCAGATGCTGACAACGAAACAATCTTTTCTTTCTTTAAAGAAGATAGTGATTATTTTCCAAAAGAACAATCTGTGATGCTAAATTTTCAAGTAGAAGATATTGAAGCTTGGATTGAACATTTCAACAAAATTGGAATACCACTTTTAAAAGAACCTGAAAAAAGCGAGTTTGGAACATTTGTATGGATTTCTGATCCAGAAGGAAGATGGATTGAAATATGGGAGAAAGAATCTTGAAATAACATCTTATTAAAGTAACGTGTACGATGTTTCAATAATGAAGGAACGTTTTTCTAATTGATAGGAATACAACTAACAAATTAACATTGTGAAAGAATGTACTTAAACTAAGGGTAACAGTAATCAATAAACCTTCAAAAGATGTAATCATAAATACAGCAAAGATT
>DATMJF010000582.1:0-5631 GCA_035554455.1 Rummeliibacillus sp. | reverse complement strand
GTGCAAGTTCAATCGCAAGTGGTGCAAAAGGGAGTTCGAGTAGGGAAAGTGGAAATCCGATAGTCGAGTCAATCAATTTCGATTTAGAAAAGCTAATATGTAATAATCATCCATTCTTTGGGGTTTTGATAGAAATTCAATCAATTTAGCATAAATCACAATAAATTTATCAATAAGTAGCTTCAAAACTATATAAATTTCCTAAAATCGTTCAAAACCATCATTGACAAGTGACCAATCAACTAAAAAGTTAGCGTCATAATTAATTACATCAAAAAAGCAAGCTCCAATCAAAAGTCGACTAAAAGGAGCTTTTAAGTACACCTTTCTTCATATAACTGAAAAGAAAAAGAAAAACCTTTCGCTCTGATAAGAACGAAAGGTTTTTCAATATATGGCAACTACTACTCGTTAAATAGTAATGCAGCCATTTCCTCTTTTGAATGAAGAAAATCGCTTAGTCTATATTCATCTAAAACTGCTATATATGCATGAAGTGCCTTATTTAGTGCACCTTTCAAACTACATACAGGAGAGATGATACATCCCACAGATTCAGGATTAAAACAATCTACTAAGTAGAAATCTTCCTCAGTTTGTCGAACGACCTTACCGATGACAATATCCTCTGGCTTCATCGCAAGACGAATACCACCACCACGACCACGAATTGTTTCAATATATCCAAGCTTACCAAGCTCATGTGTTACTTTCATCAAATGATTCTTTGAAATTCCATATGCATCCGATATTTCTTTAATCGTGGATAGCTTCTCGGAATCCATCGTACCGAGATAGAGCAGGACACGTAAAGAATAATCGGTATATAAAGTTAATCGCATCCGATACACCACCATTTCTATATCTATTATACCATGCTATGTAAAAACCCTGTTATTTTTAAAAGATGTAGTTTAAATATGTCTTTTTTGTCAAAGATATATTTTAAATATGTCTTTTCTGTTAAAGATGCATTTTTGATATTGCTTTAATAAAAAAACGGGTGTATCTTTGAGTTGTTAAAAGAAAAGGAGTGTTGATCATGTTATCACAACAAACTATGGATATTGTAAAATCTACTGCACCAGTATTAGAAGTATACGGAACAGCTATTACGAAAACTTTTTATAAAAATATGTTTGCCGCACATCCTGAATTATTGAATATCTTTAACCATGCAAACCAAGCAAAGGGCCGTCAACAAACAGCTTTAGCGAATACAGTTTATGCAGCAGCAGTTCACATTGAAAATCTTGGCAATATTATGCCAGTTGTTCAACAAATTGCACAAAAACACCGTAGCTTGGGTATTAAACCAGAACATTACCCTATCGTTGGAGAATTCTTACTAGGAGCTATTAAAGAAGTTCTTGGGGATGCAGCTACTGATGATATCATCAATGCATGGGCTGATGCATATGGTGTAATCGCTGATGCATTTATATCAACTGAAGAAGCAATGTATCAAGAAGCTGAAAACCAAGAAGGCGGCTGGAGATTCTTCAAAGAATTTGAAATCGCTGACAATGTAGAAGAAAACGAAGAGATCACTTCATTCTACTTAAAACCAGTTGATGGCCAAGTATTACCTGAATACAAACCAGGCCAATACATTACAGTTCAAATTCAAATTCCTGGTGAAGAATTCACTCATAACCGTCAATACAGCTTATCAAGAGCAGCAAACAAAGAAGCATTCCGTATTTCTGTAAAACGCGAAGATTTAAACGATCCTCAAGGTAAAGTATCAGTTTATCTACACAACCAAGCAAAAGTTGGCGATCGTATCCAAGTTAGTGCTCCAGCAGGGGACTTCCAATTAGACCTTGCTTCTAAAGCACCAGTAACATTCATCGCAGGTGGTGTTGGTATTACTCCACTTATGAGTATGTTCGATACTTTAGCTGCACTTGATGAAAACAGATCAGCAACACTTATTCACAGCGCACGTACAGCAAAATTACATGTCTTTGACAGTGAAATTTCTGCTAATTTAGAAAAAATGCCAAACGCAAGCTACATTGCACTAAATACTGATGAAGTTGGTTACATCACAAAAGAATTCTTAGAAGAAAACGTTAGCCTTGAAAATGATGTTTATGTTTGTGGACCATCAGTATTTATGGAAGCAATCATCAACCAGTTATATGCAATTGGTTTCAAAGAATCTCAAATTCACTTCGAATTCTTCGGCCCAGCAATGCAATTAAAAGTTAACGTTAACGCATAAGAACACAATAAAAAAATATAGTAAAGAGTCAAAAAAAGTAGCTAGAATTCAAATCTAGCTACTTTTTAAAATGTCCTTAATTAAATCAATTTCTAATTCAAAGATTTGATAAAAAACACGAACACTAAATGGGCCATTGTTATATGTCATATCTATTAGAACATTGTCTATAACGCGGAAGATGGCGAGTCCTCGAAAATGCATTCGCATTTCCTTCGTGCGATGTTAATTCAGAGAGGTCTATTCATAGTCCTGCGACGAAGCTAGCGTAGCGATGCAGGAGCAAAGGGTTTTCGAACGAGGAGGCTCACCGCTCCCCCGCGGAAAGCGCCATCTGAAGCGGCATACTAAGTAAATACTAGAAATGAAATTTTATCCGAATTATTGAATTGTTTATTTAGAAAATATTCGTATTTTTTAACTAGAGAAGTACTTGTGAAATTGACTTAATTAAATTTAATAAATAATCTTCAAATTTTCGTAACATAACCAATAAAAAATCCAACATTTTATTAATTTCCTTATATATGAATCTTTATACCTAGTAAAAATTTGTTATTCTATTAGTGTAGAGTTAGGTACATAGATATATTAGTAGTAAAGGAGATTAGTCATAATGAAGAATATCAAAGTATTGGCAGTAATATTTGTAGCGATGATTGTATGCACAGTTAGTATGCATCATGCTCATGCTGAAGAGTTAGGTCCTGCGAATCCTGATAGTACAACTAAATGGGAAACAACACCTACAGTAGTTGATACTTCTAGCAATAAATTACGCTTGATGAAATCAGAACCAATCATTGCGGACATTTCAAAATGGCAAGGAAATATCGATTGGGCGAAAGCTAGTAAAAAGATAGATTTAGCCATTATTCGTACACAACATGGTAGTACGGATGAAGATACATATCATAAGAAAAATGAAGCTGGTGCCAAAAAATACAGCGTACCGTTTGGTGTATATGCTTATAATTTGGCGGTTTCTTCTGCTGACGCAAAGGTAGAAGCAAATGATTTTTACAATCGAGCAGATAAAGATGCTCAATTTTATGTAATTGATGTGGAACAAAATACAAGTCTATCAGGCGAAAGTATGCGGACAATTACGAATGCATATATCAAACAGCTTCGTACAAAAACAGATAAGAAAATTGGGATTTATATAGCACATCATTTGTACAAAAGCTTTGATCTAGATACTTCAAAAGCAGATTTTGTATGGATTCCTCGTTATAGTACATCTAAGCCAGATTATGACTATGATCTATGGCAGTATACGGACAAGGGAAGAATCGATGGAATTAATGCCAATGTCGATTTGAATCGATTAAATCCAAATCTTACATTAGATGAATTCTTAAACGATACTGAACCACCAGAAAATGATAATAGTGAGAATTCAGAAGAAAATGCAGATGAAGATGAAACTGAGACAGCAAGTGTGCATGTAGATTATCATACATCAAATCCTAAACAGATCATCTTAAATGCGGATACAGCTCAATATAGCAACAGTAATTTAGACGTATCTACAAAAACGGCCACTTTAAAAAAGGGACAAGTACTTGAAACAGTTGCACTTGTAAATAGCACGCAAAATAAGAAGGCACTCCAATTAACAAATGGTCAATATATTACAGCAGATAAAAAAGTTGCGGTTAAACAATCAGCAACTATTGATTCATATTATACGGAAAAGCCATCTTATGTGATTTTAAACAAAGATGTAGGTGCATATTCTTCTACTAATTTTACTAATTCAACTAAAATTTTTGATGTTAAAAAGAACACCATTTTAACCATTAAAGACATTGAATATACTTCAACGGGTATCCCAAGATTTAAAACGGTATCTGGTAGTTATATTACGGCAAACAAATCGTATGTAAACGCATTAACATCAAAGTTTAAAGACTATTTAGTAACGAAACCAAGTTATGTTAAACTTACAAAAGATGTTAATCAATACAGTGGTACTTCCTTTACAGCAGCTACAAAAAGATCTGTTCTAAAAAAAGGTAAGGTAGTGAATATTAAAAGCATAAGTTTCACATCATCAGGTACACCGCGACTTCAACTTACAAATGGTTTATACATTACAGCAAATAGAAGTTGTTTAAAAGCATACTAAATGATAGAAACGTAGATTCAGTAACTTTAATCTGCGTTTCTATTTTAAATTTCTAATAAAAATACTAAAAGTGTTAGATTAATTTAAAATAATTGTAACTTTCGTAATATATTTGAAGGCAAGATGTTTTATATTTTATCTTCAATATTTGGTATTCTTTAGTTGACGGAGAATTAGACATCTAAGAATTTGCAAAAATACATAAAAGGAGAAGAGAATAGTGAAAGTTATTAAGAACTTAGCAGTTATGCTTGGCTTGGCCATTGCATGTCTTGTAACGGTCCATACTGCATCTGCAGAAGAACTTGCACCTGCAAACCCAGACCATACAACAAAGTGGGAAACAGCACCAATTACAGGGAATTTATTGAAAAAATCTTCGTCAGAACCAACGATTGCGGATATTTCTTATTATCAAAAAGATATTGATTGGAGTAAAGCTAGTACAGCATTAGATCTAGTGATTATCCGCACACAATATGGTAGTACATTTGAAGATCCAAAGCATACGTCATATGAGGCAGGAGCCAAGAAATACGGCGTACCATTCGGCGTGTATTCATATAGTTTGGCAGAATCATCAAGTGATGCGAAAGTAGAAGCAAATAATTTTTATAATCGCGCTAGTAAAGATGCGAAATTTTACGTACTCGATGTAGAACAAAATACGAGTAAATCAGGCGAAAGCATGCGCACGATCATAAATGCTTATGTAAATCAATTACGTACAAAAACGGATAAGAAAATTGGTCTTTACATAGCTAACCATTTATATGACGAATTTAACTTGGATACATCTAAGTTCGATTTTGTTTGGATTCCAAGATACAACAATAGTACAGCTGCTCCATCACATCCTTATGATTTATGGCAATATACAGACCAAGGGCGAGTAGCGGGAATTAGTACATATGTTGACTTAAACCGCCTAAATCCTAATGTGAATTTGAGCTATCTTACAGGTAAAAGTGATATCACAACAGCAAGTAACCCAAGATATTACACAACAAACCCAGGTAAAATTGCAACCAAGGTTCAATTGAATCAATATTCATCTACAAGTTTCACAGATGCTAAAAAAGGAAAAGTCATTCCAAAAAATACGATAATAGATGTAGCAGGTATTGTAAAAACATCTGCTGGTACCCCTAGACTAAAATTAGCAAATGGCACTTATTTGACAGCAAATCGTGACTATGTTGTAAAAGTAGCTTCTAATATTGATCAATACTACACAAAAACACCAAGCAAAATTCTAGTAAAATCA
>DATMJF010000581.1:0-3978 GCA_035554455.1 Rummeliibacillus sp. | reverse complement strand
AATTGATTAGACAAAATATATCTAATCCACTTGTTTCATAACGGCTTTGTAACCGGCTACAGCCTACTATACGTTCAGCTGAGCAACTCCAGGACGGATTCACAAGCGCTTTTGCCGACTTGCACCAACCGTCGACTCTCTTTAAAAAACGTACTCGCTACTACTTCCTATCATCGTGTTAAATTATAAGTTACCCATACTTTACAATACATCGGGAAGTTACGCAAGTACTGAGTGTTTACTTTTCTTTACCATGTTAACGAAGTATTCCATTATGCGTGTATCTTCTGTTAATTCCGGGTGGAAAGAACACCCTAAAAATTGACCATCTCGTGCAAGCACTATTCGACCATCATACTCACCTAAGACATTTACACCTTCTCCAACACTTACAATATGGGGCGCACGGATGAATACCGCTGGAAATTCAGCCCCAATACCTTTTAAATTTAGAAGTACTTCAAAGCTATCCACTTGGCGTCCAAATGAATTACGCTCCACTTCCACTTCCATTACTCCAATATTGGGTTCTTTGTAATCAACAAGCTTATTTGCTAGAAGAATTAATCCAGCACAAGTACCAAACATTGGTTTCCCTGACGCAGCAAACAGTCGCAATGTTGGCATCATATCATAACGATCGATAAGTTTGCGCATTGTGGTACTTTCCCCACCCGGTAGAACAAGTCCATCTAAATCTTCAAGTTCTTCCTTATGTTTAATCGCTACAGCCTTTGCTCCAACTGATTCAATAGCCTGTATATGTTCTCGAACAGCACCTTGTAATGCCAATACACCAATAGTTGTCATACTACCAGCCTCGATCCTGCATACGATCTTGTGGAGCAAGTTTTGAAATATCTATTCCTTTCATTGGTATACCAAGCTCTTTTGACACTTCTGAGATTAACTTGTAATCTTGATAATTAGTAGTAGCTTCCACAATTGCACGGGCAAATTTCTCTGGATTTTCTGATTTGAAAATACCTGACCCAACAAATACACCATCTGCTCCTAATTCCATCATCAATGCTGCATCTGCAGGTGTAGCAACGCCTCCAGCCGCAAAATTGACAACTGGTAAGTGTCCTAAACGGTTAATTTCAAGTAGCACTTCAAAAGGTGCGCCTAGAATTTTAGCTTCTGTCATTAACTCATCTTTCGTCATATTCGCAACTTTACGTACTTGTGCATTTACTTTACGCATATGTCTTACGGCTTCAACAATATTCCCTGTTCCTGGTTCGCCTTTTGTACGTAGCATAGATGCACCTTCACCTATACGACGAGCTGCTTCGCCTAAGTCACGACAGCCACAAACAAACGGTACAGTGTATTCACTTTTTAGTAAGTGAAATTCTTCATCTGCTGGTGTTAATACTTCACTTTCATCTATATAATCTACTCCCATAGATTCAAGTACACGTGCTTCTACAATATGTCCAATGCGTGCCTTTGCCATGACTGGAATAGATACAGCCCCCATTACTTCTTCCACAATACGTGGGTCCGCCATACGTGCAACACCACCAGCAGCACGAATATCAGATGGTACGCGTTCTAATGCCATTACTGCCACTGCTCCAGCTGCCTCTGCAATTTTTGCTTGTTCTGCATTAATAACGTCCATAATGACGCCACCCTTTTGCATTTCTGCCATACCTCGTTTAACTCGTTCTGTACCTGTTTGAATAACCATTTATTTCCCTCCTAAAAACTAGTATGATGTAAGTATAAAGAAAATTGACCATATAAAAAGATTCAGATATTCTTTTTTTAATATGGTCAGTTAGGGGCGATTTTATGGACATGCTTATGATTCAATTAGAAAAAAAGTCAACAACTCCACTTTACGAGCAGCTCTATGAAGAAATAAAAAAGGGCATTATAGAAGGGACTATTGCTGTTAATTCGAAGCTTCCATCAAAACGGAAACTCGCGGAGTTTCTATCAATTAGTCAAACAACAATTGAACTTGCCTATTCACAGTTAATAGCAGAGGGATATATCGCTTCAAAATCACGTGTAGGCTTCTTTGTTGAAGCAATTGAGGAGTTAGCCTATGTGGGGAAAACTCTACCTCACAGAGTGTTAGAAACCCCTTCAGAACGCCAAATTCTGATCGATTTTAACCCTGGTAAGATTGATACGGCATCTTTCCCTTTTACCACTTGGCGCAAATATGCAAAAGATGCCATTGACTATCATGAAAAAGATTTATTGCTGATTGGATCTGCACAAGGCGAACTTGAATTACGTGAACAAATCGCAAGCTATTTATATCAATCAAGGGGTGTTCTATGCTCTCCTGAACAAATTGTATTAGGCTCTGGTACCGAACAACTTCTGCCTATGATTATGAAGCTCTTAGGAGAAGATAACCAGTATGCTATTGAGAATCCAGGATACACCTTGACTCATCATATTTTCAATCAATACAACCAAAAGGTAATCCCAATTGAGGTTGATGAAGATGGTATACAGATTCAACGACTCGAAGGTTCAAGTGCAAATATTGCTTATGTTACACCATCACATCAATTTCCAACAGGAGCTGTACTTTCAGCCTCACGCCGCTCTCAACTATTAAATTGGGCCGCTCACGATGAAGAACGTTTTATTATTGAAGATGATTATGACAGTGAATTCCGCTATATCGGCAAACCAATTGCTTCGCTACAAGGAATGGATCATAGAGATACAGTAATCTATATCAGTACTTTTTCTAAATCCTTAATGCCATCTTTACGTATAGCGTACTTTGTATTACCTAAAAAATTATTATCCCGATATCATAATATGTTCACATACTATACTTCTACAGTTCCCCGTTTTGAGCAACATATTTTGGCACAATTTATGAGGGATGGGCATTTTTCTAAGCATTTAAATCGGATGCGGAAAATTTATCGAAAAAAGTTAGAAAAATTGACGCTTGCGCTTACTCCATATGCTCCAATGGTTACAATCTCTGGTGAGCAAGCTGGGATGCACGTAATTTTAACAGTCAATCATGAGCTAAATGCTACTACTTTAAGTAACATTGCATTACAACGAGGTATACGCATTACACCAATCAAAGAATATATGCTTGCTCCTACAATACAAAAGCGAGAAGACCAATTTTTACTAGGCTTTGGGGGATTAGACGAAGAAGAGATTCCAAAAGCTATTCAACAACTAATGAGTTGTTGGGGGATTAAATAAGCGAAAAAAAAGGATTGGCTATTTTGCCAATCCTTTTTCATATCTTATATCACTAGAATAATCCTGTGAAGAAGTGACCGATTTTTTTGAATGAAAGTGACAACCAACTTGCTTTTTCTACATTTACTGTTGTAACAACATCTGCATCACTCACTGATCCATCAATAAAGCCATAATCTGTACCAGATTTTTTATTGATTTCAACATGACCAACAACAGTTCCCTTTTTAGCAGGAGCATTTAATGATTTTTTATCTAGTACAAGTTTTGCCTTATAATCATCTGCTTCACTAGTTTTCACCATCATAGAAACAGCATCTTTAGTAGCGATTTTTACATTTGAATCTTTACCATCTTTAACTGCTACTGTTTTTTGATTTTTAAATGTGTAGCCTGCTGGTACAATTTCTTCTGTTGTAAATTGACCAAAGCCATAATCAAATAATGTACGAGCTGCATTGAAACGTGCAATATGTTGTGGTCCTTCCGCATGCATAACAACAGCTATTAAGCGTGTACCATTGCGTTTTGCCGTACCAGTGAAACATTGTCCGGCATAATCTGTAGTACCTGTTTTAAGTCCATCGACTCCTTTATATTCTGCAACAAGACCTGGCAACATAAAATTCCAGTTATCCATTTTAATAGCATCATCAGTACCTTCACGGAATGTTTTTCTTGAAATACTAGAAGTCTTTAATACTTCAGGATGATCCTTTAATAGGTGATAGGCAAGTTTGGCAACAGATTTAGCAGGCATTTTATTTTCTG
>DATMJF010000580.1:0-2068 GCA_035554455.1 Rummeliibacillus sp. | reverse complement strand
AAATATACGTTTATGAGTTTAATTCTCAATTGGAAAATTTTAATAATCTGATTTTATCATAGGTAGCATCCGTTGGGAACAGGCAGCTTTCAACAATCATCTGGCTAATCGTTATGTCGTCATTGTGGTGTCTGATTTGTTCTAATAATTGGAACCAACTCAAATAATGGTCGAGGTATTTTGTCGCCACGCGGTATTGGTCTGCTGTACTTAACTTTCTGATTTCTTGGATAATCTCCTTCAAAGCCATTCGTAACAACTCGCTCTCATTCTTTTTGTTATATCCTGAGCAAAAGTTCGTTTTTATTCAAATATCAACAGAGTTAATTAACATAGCTGATTCAAAAAAATAAATGAAAAAAGCAAGGATTAATCGTAATCCTTGCTTTTTTAATAAAATCTTTTTCTAGTTTTCATTTTTCTTTGTGTATTTTGTCGCAACTCGTCCGTTTTTACGGTCTCGATTCAATAAAAAACCAGCAAAGAAGCCAAATCCAAGTAGAAATAAAACAATTCCTATAACAAATTGCAGCCATAGATATGGAATTGGGTCAAATAGTTTCGCAAAAAAGGTATCACGCATCAATTTAATCCCAACTGCAGCCATTATTGCAGGAATTGCTAAAATGACAAAAGCTATAAAACGACCCATTTTTCTTCCACTCCTCTAATCTATTTTATTCTTACGTGTAATGCTTTGATTGTCAAGGGCTGAAACATTGGTTAAGATAATATCAATCAATTCTTGAAAAAAATTGCATTTAGTAGATAGGAAGTGAAAAATTTTGCACAGAATTATGATTGTTGGTGCAGGGGGCGGTGGGACAGCCATTTTAAAGCTGTTAGCCCATTCAACAAATTTGAAAACTGTTGCTGTGGTAGATATAAGGGAAGATGCTCCAGGAATTGCAGAAGCAAGAAAAGTTGGTATTGTGACAGGTAGTAATTGGCGTGACTTTTTGCACTATCCACTAGATATGGTTATTGATGTAACAGGTGAAAGTGTGGTTTTTGATGAGCTTATAGCAACATTATCAAATAATACTATATTAATACCAGGTGGAATCGCTGAGATTATCGTCCAACTTTTACAAGAAAAAGATTACTATATACAAAAACTTCAAAACTTTTCACGTCGTCAGCAAATTATTTTTAATTCAATTGAAGAAGGAATGGTTAGTGTAAATCCAGAAGGTATGATTACATTTTTTAACCAAAGTGCTGCAAGAATGACAAAAGTTTCAACTGAAGAGGCAATAGGTAAACATTTTACAACTGTTATTCATGATCGTGGTATAGAGCGCGTAATGGAAACAGGAATTGCAGAAACAAATCAAGAATTTCTATTAGAAACAGGAAAAAAACTAGTGACTTCCCGCATTCCGATGTTCGATGAAAATTCTCAACAAATTGGCGCCTTAGCAATTTTTAAGGATATTTCAGAAGTTGTAGCTTTAGCTGAAGAAATAACAGATTTAAAAGAGATCAAAACGATGCTAGAAGCGATTATACAATCTAGTGATGATGCTATTTCAGTAGTCGATGAAAAAGGACGTGGGATCGTAGTGAACCCCGCATATACTCGAATTACAGGATTATCACCAGAGGAAATCATTGGCCAACCAGCCACAACAGACATCTCTGAAGGTGAAAGTATGCATTTAAAAGTAATTGAAACAAAAAAACCGATTCGTGGTGTGAATATGCGACTTGGACCTCATAAGAGAGAAGTTATTGTTAATGTTGCACCAGTTATAGTTGGAGATGAACTAAAAGGTAGTGTTGGCGTTATTCATGATGTGACAGAAATGCGCAGGTTAGCAAATGAGTTAAATCAGGCGAAAACAATTATTAGAACACTGGAATCTAAATACGTTTTCGATGATATTATCGGAGATTCAGATGAAATGAAATTGGCTGTTGAACAAGCTAAATTAGCTGCCAAAACGCCTGTCACAGTATTTTTAAGAGGCGAATCAGGGACAGGGAAAGAACTCTTCGCGCATGCAATCCATAGTGAAAGTAATCGTCATTACGAAAAGTTTATCCGTGTAAATTGTGCTGCAAT
>DATMJF010000579.1:0-12410 GCA_035554455.1 Rummeliibacillus sp. | reverse complement strand
TTTTTCAGTGGCCTCCTGCTTTTCCCGCTGGAGTCACCGCCCTCCGCTCCAATCAACTGAATTGTGAACAAACAAATAAGGATATCTCCTATATAATTCGAAGTTTCCTTTGTTTACCTAAAGGAGAAATACACATACTTCACACGAATTAAGGGCACTAACAAAAGAAACAATACAGTCATGCATTAAAAGAACATAGTATTATCCAAAGTATGTCTCGAAAAGGGAACTGTTTAGATAACGCAGTAATGGAAAATTTCTTTGGCTTATTAAAATCTGAATTACTTTATCTACAAGAGTTTGAGAGTATGGAACATTTCGAACAAGAATTAGAACACTTTATTCATTACTATAATCACAAACGAATTAAGGCAAAATTAAAAGGCATGAGTCCGGAGCAATACCGGACTCATGCCAAAAAGCTACCTAATGAAAAAATCTGTCTAACTTTTCGTGGTCACTTCAGATCCTCTTAATATCTTTTATCGACAATCTCAAAAGCTGCTTCAACTACAGTACTTTTATATTCGTTTTAAAAGAATAATTAAAGGCTTTTAATACAAGCGTGATAGAGCGACTATTAATATAGTCACTCTTATCATACTACTACTTTTTATAGACTATATAAGAAAACTTTAAGTGATCATTTGTTTCAAACTCTTCTGATTCGGATACCTTTTTCCATTCAGCACCGTACTCTGGGAAATACGTATCTCCTTGATATGAATGTTGGATTTTTGTTACATATAAAATATCTGCAATCGGTAGTGCTAAGCGAAAAATTTGTTCTCCACCAATAATCATAATTTCTTTATTTTCTTTTTTTGCCACTTCTAATGCTTCATCTAAGGAATGCACTACTACAATCCCTTCTTTTTGATAATCAGGATCTCTTGTAATGACGATATTCGTTCTTCCAGGTAAAGCTTTTCCTATTGATTCGAATGTCTTGCGCCCCATTATCATTGGTTTGCCCATTGTCGTCTTTTTGAAATATGCTAAATCCCCAGGTAGATGCCAAGGCATAGCATTGTTAAAACCGATTACTCGCTTTTCGTCATGCGCAACGATTAAAGAAATCAAATTTATAACCTCCTTATACTGAAATTGGCGCTGCAATACGAGGATAAGGGTCATACCCTTCTATCGCTAAGTCCGCCATGTCATATTCAAAGATTGAATCCTTGTCTGTTTTTATCACTAATTTTGGTAATGCTCTCGGTGTACGAGATAATTGTTCTTTCACTTGATTCAAGTGATTTTTGTAAATATGTGCATCACCTAAAGTATGCACAAAATCGCCCACCTCTAATCCACATTCTTTCGCAATTAAATGCGTGAGTAATGCGTATGAAGCAATATTAAAAGGCACCCCAAGGAAAACATCTGCGCTACGTTGATATAGTTGGCAAGAAAGTTTACCATCCGCTACATAGAATTGGAAAAGTGAGTGACAAGGTGGCAATGCCATGTCATCAACCTCTGCAGGATTCCATGCCGTTACGATATGACGTCTTGAATTCGGATTCTTTTTAATAGATTCAATGACGTTTTGAATTTGGTCTATTGTGCCGCCCTTTGCATCTGGCCATGAACGCCATTGTTTCCCATAAACAGGTCCTAGATCGCCAAATTTTTGTGCAAATTCCTCATCTTCTAAAATGTTGTTTTGAAAAACAGCCATTTGTTCATCAAACTGTTGTTTAAACATCTCATCTTTTAACACACGATGACCAAAGTCCGTCATATCCGGTCCTTTATAATCCTCGCTTTGTACCCATTTCTCAAAAGCCCATTCATCCCAAATATGATTCTTTTGAGCAATCAAAGTACGAACATTCGTATCTCCTTTTAAAAACCATAACAATTCCGTTGCAATTAAGCGGAATGCTGTTTTTTTAGTCGTCATTAAAGGGAAACCATCTTGTAGATTAAATCTCATTTGATACCCAAAAACACTCCATGTGCCTGTTCCAGTACGATCTCCCTTATCATTACCATTTTCTAAAACATGGCGGCAAAGGTCTAAGTATTGTTCCATCGATAAAGCCTCCAATTTGCATACTATTTCTAATGATAACATTGACGATAAAGGTCGTAAATTGTGAATTTTATTTACACCTATTTTTAAATATTAGTATATCTAATTCCAATTTTATTATTTTGATGATACTGACTGTATTTCTTTACTTCGGAGAATATATCTTCAGAAAATTATACTCATTAGCACTCACTTCTATCTTGGTAGCGAAAAGCCTTTCCCTATAATATCTGAAGCATTTAAGAAGATGACAAAAGAATCGGTATCTTGGTTTTGGATTAGTTCTTTTAAATAGACCGCTTCTGATTGTTCTACTACGCTGAATAATAAAGCTTTTTTATTGCGAGAGTAACCACCTTCGGACCAGACTTTGGTAAAACCACGATCAATCTCATTTTTGATAAGATGCGTAACTTTCTCTTCATTTTCCGTAATAATTAATACCAGTTTGGAAGAAGAAGAATGTAATTGAACAAAATCAATAACTTTACTGCAAATGTAGATAGTGATCATGGCATACAAAGCAAGCTCCAAATCAAAAACAAACATTGCAGCAATCACAATCATTGCATCAATAATCATTTGAGCATAACCACTGGATAAACCTGAGTATTTTTTTATCAGTTGACCAATAATTGTCGTTCCACCTGTTGAACCATTTCCTCTAAAGACAAGTCCTAAACCAACTCCTGTGATTATTCCACCATAAATAGCTGCTAGCATGGGATCATGTATTTTATATGGTAGATAAGAAGTTCCCCAAATAAAGAAAGGTAACAGAACCGTACCGACCAGTGTTTTCACACTAAAATCTTTTCCTAACAAAAAATAGCCAAGAAAAAAGATAGGAATGTTAATGCACCACTGCACAATAGCAGGTGTCCAATTGTATAAATCATTTAATAATGTACTAATCCCAACAACACCACCAGCTGCTAATTTCGCCGGTAATAAAAATGTATTGTATGATATGCTAACTAACAATGCTCCTAATGCGATTAAACTATAGGAGCGCAATTCTTTTGATAAATTCATATGTAATTTCCCTTCATCTTATTTTGGATTCTTTCATTTCAAAGCATCCATTTCTCATTCAATTATTTTAACTGATTTTAAGTTCTATAAATAGCTGATTTTTTAGTACAGATTTTTATTTCGACAAAAAAGAATTAATTCACAGCATTAATATTTGTTTAAATAGTGTAGATCAACTGAAAGATTCTCAATATATCTTATATCACAAAGGAATTTAGACAGTTCAATGTAAGGAGTCATAGACTAAATAAAAAAAGCCTCCCAACAATTTAATAAATTGTTGAAAGACCTTAATTTACTTCTATAATCTCACGTTTGTTGAGCAAAACGGTGACCATCCTTCTTCTTAACTAACGGTAAACCTTAGTAATACTGCTGTTTCACCAAATTCCACCGTTATGACAACCATTTCGGTGGTGTATTCTTAGACCAATAAATCTCCCCTAAGTTATTATGTGAGGCAAATTGGTCGACATATGTGTGATAGTGGAAATTGTAGTAGTAGCCGTCGAATGGGCGATTTTCTGTTCTTACATGGAAGCGAATCACATCTTTTCCTGATGCTACATTATAAATATGAAACATTTTTTCTGAGTAGTCTCCGCTTGGTCTTTCAGTGATTGCTAAATTTTTCATATCTGCTTGATCGGCATTATCTAAAGTCATATGAATAGCTTCTTCGATTTTAGGGAAAATAACATTGTCAAATTCATCACTGATTTTCGGTCCAATTTTACTACCAAATTTCATATAGGCTTGTTCTTTCGCTTGCTCTAAAACGTTATCAGAAAATACTTCCGTATCTTCTATTTCATTGTCATTATATACTGTATTTATGTAATTTTCTGTATTTGTTGATTGTTTAGATAGTTGGGTTTTATGATTTCCACTATGCTCTAATAGGTTCTCCCAGATGGCATGACTAGGTGTGATGAAGCCAAGTGTTAAAACCGCAACTGTTGAAACTAATACTTTTTGAAGCCAATTTTTCATATCAATTTCACCTACTTTTGAACATTTTAAAAACTTCTCATTTATACTATATACGAATTTTGTAAGTAAAGGTTCCATCTTTTTGTAAATCATTGTACAATTAATTAGAACTTATATATAACTAATATGTTCGTTTTTGTACAGAAGGAGGGCAAATTTTAATGTCAATTGCAATCGGTATTGGATTTTTGGCGCTATTATTTTATTTAATGTCTCTTTGTATTACAGACTAATGCAATCCATTATACAAAACGGGAGAACTATGAGATATCGCTCTCATAGTTCTTTTTTATTAATTTGCGATGCATATAGATTGGTTACTATATTTTGGATTTTCCAATGCTTTCAGGATAAAATTCGCAACATCCGTTCGAGCTATGCTTCTACCCTTCTCTGGAATCCCCTCTATTGCTTCTCGATATTTTCCTGTTGGTGCTTCATCTGTCAACCCCATTGGTCTAACTATTGTATAATCCAAATTATAATTCATGATTGTGTCAACTGCATGTCGATGATCGAGTAATGGATATTTTAATGTTTTCATAATAATTTTCCCAGAAATCCCTGGTATTTCACCATCTATACCTGCTGATGCTATATAAACTATTCTATTCACATGATCTGTTTTCATTCCTAAAACGATATTTTCAATCATTTTGCTAAGGTCTGTTGATTCTTTTAATCCTTTGCTTGAAGCAAGGCATGATACTACTGCATTTTGCCCTTTTATAGCAGCTGCAACATCATCTGCTTGTAAAGCATTCCCGTGATAAATATGTAAAAAAGGATGTGAGATTTGAAGCTTCGAAGGTGTACGAACGAATGCTGTCACTTCAATGCCTTTTTCAAGTGCTAATCTAACAACATACTGCCCTACTCTCCCTGATGCTCCAAAAACAACTATTTTCATCAATTACCAACTCCCTCATAATTTTATTATAACGAAATCGTGGCCTTGAAATAAAGAAGGATGATTTTCCTATTTATTAATAAAAGTGATATATGAATACGGTATACTTTTATGGCCATATTGAAAACCATCTTTTTAAGCAAAAAGTGACGAGAATCATTGTTCTCGTCACTTTTTTATTATAATTTTACTAGTATTCTTCCTCGTGCTTCCCCTTTTAGTAATGTGGGAAGAACATCAGGAAGTTGTTGAAGTGTTACTTCTTTTAGAACAAGCTCTTCTAAGTTTGAAGGTTTGAAATCAGAGGCTAGACGATTCCATGTTTCTACTCTTTTTTCCATTGGGCAATAGACAGAATCAATTCCAAGTAAATTTACGCCTCTTAAAATAAATGGGAAGATTGTCGTTGGGAGTTTGGTACCAGCTGTTAAACCACTAGAAGCTACTGAGCCACCATATTGAATTTGACTTATCACAGATGCAAGAGGTTCACCACCAACGGGATCAACAGCAGCTGCCCATTTTTGTTTGCCTAATGCTCTAATTTTACCATTATAGACATCATCACGTGAAAGAATCTTTTGTGCACCAAGATGCATTAAGTATTCGTGTTCCGATTCTTTTCCGGTACTAGCTTCTACTAGATAACCTAGAGTAGATAGAATGGAGACAGCAAAGCTACCAACTCCACCTGTTGCTCCTGTTACAAGAACAGTACCTTTTTCAGGAGTTAGATTATTTTCTTCCAGTCGTTGAACGGATAGGGCAGCAGTAAATCCAGCTGTTCCAATCGTCATAGCTTCTTTTAACGTAAGACCTTCCGGAAGAGGTACAACCCACTCAGCTGGTACGCGAGCATATTCGCTATAACCACCGAAATGTGACACACCTATTTCATAACTAGTAGCTATTACCTCGTCTCCTTCTTGGAAATGAGAATCATCTGACGAAACAACTACCCCTGCCAAATCAATTCCTGGAACAAATGGATAACTGTTAACTATGTTGCCATTAGGAATAGTAGCAAGGCTATCTTTATAATTCACACCAGAATATTGAACACGAATCAATACATTTCCCTCAGGTAAGTCCTGAAGTGAAAGCTGTTGAATTCCTACTGAAAATTGATCCTCTTTTTTATCTACAACTAGTGCATTGAATAATTTCTCCATGATTATAACTCCTTTCGATTATTAATAAATCTCAACTCATATTATCTATATTACTTTTCTATACAATCATAAATTCATTATAATTAATATTATTTGACCGGTCAATATAATTCTGACCAGCCAGAATAAAATGGATTAAATACTTTTCGCTATTGCAATTTTAATGATTATTCTGTCCGGTCATTTTTTGTGTATAATAGAATTATTAACAATGGATGGTGAGTTTTAATGAGTAATAAAGCTGAACAACGGCGCGAACAAATTTTAAGAGCTGCCTTTCAAGCGGTTTCTGAAAAAGGCTTTCACAGCGTTACCCTTCAGGATATCGCCGACTATGCAGAAGTGAGCAAAGGAGTAACAAGTTATTACTTCCAAAATAAAGAAGATGTTTTTGGTCACCTTCTAGACTGGGTTACTGGAAAGATTTATAAAAATGAACATGCAGCAATCAGCAAGGAGCAAAATGCAATTGATAAGTTACGCGCCTATGTTAATGCAGCTTTTTCTAATCCGAGTGAAAACCGTAAATTTTACCGGGTTTATCTTGAATTTCTAGCTCAGGCGAACCATAACGAACAATTTCGTCAAACGAATAACCAGTTTTATGAAAATTGTTGGTCAATCGGACGTGAAATTATCCAGCTGGGCAAAAAAGAAGGAACATTCGCTGATGTTGATATTGATAAAGCCTCTTACACAATTCGTTCTTTAATAGACGGATCTCTTATTCAATGGTTGATGAGAAACGACGATAAACTACATTCATTCTATCGTGATAATTGTTTTGAAACTATCTCGAGTTACTTAACAAAAAAAAATGATCAAAATAATAATTAATTTGGTATATCTCCTCTGAAGAAATAGATATAACTATATAAAATTTATACTCAAGTCATTTTCTTTGTCATGAAACTATGTCTAACATAAGAAACAACTTTTTTATCAGAAGAAATTCTATTATTTAATTTTACCTAAAAAAAGACCCTTCCCACGAGTATATTGGGGAAGGGTTTTATAGTTTTTTTAAGATTGAATAATAAAGTTGTTTAATTTGAAAGCTGAATCTTCCCTATTCTTCCTTTATTTAATCCTAGCAAATGCTACTAAATTGCCTTTATCACAAGATTGGAAACCGTTTTTTTCATAAAAGTGTCTTACATCAGGAGCTTCTTCAGTTAAAAGAACTTTTTGTCGGATATCTTTATACTTTTCCAGTATCTTTTGTATTAGTTGAGTTGCGATCCCTTGATTTTGATAGTCATTCAAAACAAGGATATCTTGAATATAAATAATCGTTAAACCATCTCCAACAATACGAATTAATCCAACTAATTGTTCGCCATCCCATGCAGATAATACTTCTAATGATTGTAACAAGCCTTGTTGTAGAAGTTCTAAATCTTTTGTATAAGCATACCATTGTACATCGTTATATAATTTTTCTAATTGTTCTTTATCTATGGATTTACCGTTATTAAAAGTTATTGTCATTTATTTTTCCTCCTCAAAATTTTATTTTGAAGAGTTAATACGTAATTTAACCACTGTCTTATACCTCCTTTCGATACTGACCTTGCATTAAATAATGATTGCTGAATATTCTATATAATCATTCAAACGATATGAAAAAAACGAACACATATCTTAGTAATGTAACTTTTTCATTCGCTCTTATTATTTTATTCAGTTTAAGCAAATCTCCAAAAGAATAATTCTTTATTTTCTTTATACTGTTGCTACTACTTTTTCTAATACACTGTTCGATGTAATATTGTCTTTTTCGGTATCTGCAATTACATACAGAACTCCTGGCTGATTTAACAAAAAGTTTTACAATATTTAAGGATAATTAAGTATATCATTACACCAACACCATGTAAATTATGTTAATTACACCAATTTAATCTATATTAATTGCTAATCTAGCTATTTCTTAAATATGAAATAACTATGCAGGACTTTGTAGTTTATGCGAGGAAGGCTTCGGCTTTTCAGATGTAAAATCAGGAATCTTCAAAAAATCGATTAATTTGATGACATGTTTGCTTGACTCGACTCCATTCTTATTGCTCATACCTGTTCGCGAAAACAATAAGCAGGACAACAAAACTGATTTTGAGAACAATATGAGCAATTAGAACTCTTGTGAAACAGGTTTTGTAAGACATTCCTAAGGATTCAACTAACTCCGTTGGGGCAAAATGTGTATAATGACATTCGAAAACTGTTGGATGATTATCAACAACAAGTCTTAACTGATGTATCGGATGAGGAATTGAAGAAAATGATTCAATTAATGGGGACCATTCGTACAAATATAGTAGAAAATTAGAAAACCTGCGATCAAATCGCAGGTTTTTTTATTTTCCTATTTCAATAATGCCATAATGGAACTTCGCATTTAATCGAATATCTCGTTTAAAATGATAACGTTCAAATAACGGGGACTTAAAGTGAGCTTTTAAAACCACTCGATTTTTCGCTACACGTTTTGCCTCAGCAATCCATTCTTCTGATAATGAATCATGTAATCCAGCATTTCTTAAAGGAATAAAGTTTATTGATTCCTCTATTGTTTCCTCAAACATTGGATCCATATAAACAACATCAAATGAATGATCGGGTTGTTGCTTTAAATAATCGATTGCCAAACTTGGAATGACAGTAATTCTCTCCATACATTTTAATAGAGGCAACTGTGAAATATCATACCTTTTCATTCCCTCACTGACGATAAACGCCACATTAGGATTTCCTTCACAGCCCACTACTTTACCAGATTTACCTACAGCAAAAGCAGCTAGCATACTATCCGAGCCGATTCCTAATGTACAATCCAGTAGAGAATTGCCTTCCTGCAAATTAACAGCGTCCAAAAGAGGGTCATGTTCCCCTCTTGCAACACGTTTTAATCGAAATGCAGCAGAACTAGGGTGAAAGAAAAATGCCTCTTCTGCACCAAAAGGATAGTATTCAAAACGATTTTTCCCTGCTACTACTACATTCGCATGCTCAATCTCTGCAATTTTCTTAACAGATCTTTTTCTTCTCTCTACAAATGAGGCATGTAGTGCCTGAGAAGCTATTGCAGCTAATTGACGGGACTCATTGTCCGGCCGCCCGGCAGTTGTAACAATTGTTTTTATTTCGCACATACTTGGTCAAGCACGCCTGCTAAATGATCACGAACTTGTTCCATTGCAAAGCCTTCGATTTGTTCACGGGGAATAAAGTACGCTAAATTGCCATCTTTCCAAATTGCAATAGATGGTGAGCTTGGTGGCACTTCTTCAAAAAAGCTACGCATTTGAGCAGTTGCTTCACGATCTTGGCCAGCAAAAACAGTTACCAAATGATCTGGCTTGTGTTCTGATTTTTCAATAGCAGCAGCTACTGCTGGACGAGCAAGACCTGCTGCACATCCACAAATAGAATTAATCACAATGAGTGATGTTCCTTTTGACTCTTGCATATGATCAGCCACTTCATCAGGTGTTTTCAACTCTGTGAAGCCAACATTAACTAACTCTTCACGCATTGGTTTTACAATGCCTTGCATATATTCTTCGTATGCGTTCATAATTTCATCCTCTTTCGAATACTTTTAATTTCCTTGTATTTTCAAGGTTTTTACTCTCTTATTGTATATGTACTTTCATTTTATTTCATCCATTTTCACTCTTCATGTGATTTTCATGTGATTTTTTATCTTGAATCACCTCTCGATGATTGGAGATGTAAAACAACGATATTGACTTTATTATTATAAATAAACGAATCTTTTGAGATTCTTAACGTATAATCTATTAACATTTTGTTAATAATGGAGAAGACGGTCCATAATCCACCGTCTGTTGAAATTCTCCGTATTCTTAGTACACGCACGTTTGAACTGCCATTCAAGCGTGTTTTATTTTTGGACTTTTTTCTCGTATACTGCGGATTTTCTACGAACTGTTCATTACTTACTTTTCAAAACAGTTATGGTATAATTCTCCCAAAAGAGAGGTGACAAATAAATGGGGATTGGAATAGGTGATGCACTTTTTTCTATTTTTCCAATCATAATAATCTTCTTTTACATAGCTCCAATTGTATTCATAATTTGGTTCCTAATTAAATTCCTTAAAGTTCAACAAGAGAAGAATGAAATATTAAGAACAATAGCTGACAAGCTAGATAAGCTAAAGAATTAGACAGGGAAACCTGTCTCTTTTTTGTTTCACAATACCTTTCTTCCACTAAATCTTCGAACTGTAATGTAATTTTTTAACCAAAATCGCTCTCTTTTATTCGAACGTTCATTCGTGTACGTTTAATACATACCAATAAATGGAGGATAAATTATGAACCCAATTGATTTAATTCTTTTAAATTTCAATGAAATACGAAGAAGAAGTATTAAAGTTTGGACATCTATTCCCCAAGAAAAACTACATTGGAAACCCGATAACGAAGCAATGACTTGTATAGAGATGATTAGGCATGTTCTAGAAAGTGAACATTATTACCATCTAGTTCATATATACTTCAATGATAATAAATGCTTTTTTTTTAAAACTTGAGTGTAAATACCTATTTTCAAACAATTTTAGATAACAAATCTTATTTATTTTAAATCATCCAGTTTAATAGATTCTCCCTATATTTGGATAAAAACACTCTTGCAAATAGTGCTATAAGTAAATTTTTCTATATAAAAAAAGCCAACATTTAAGTTGACTTTTTTATTGAAAACGTTATTAGTTTCTCTTTATGCAGTTGGAGTTGTTGTATCCACTGGTGTTCCTGAAGTATTTGTGTCTGTTGATTCCTCTTCATCTACTGAATCACCTTGTTCACCATCATCTTCCGAATCAACTTGCTCATTGTTATCTTGTGAATCAGCTTGTTCATTGTTATCATCTGATTCTGGTTGTTCTGTGTTTGGTTGTTCTGTAGTTGTCGAATCATCATCCGTTTTTGGAGTAGTAGATTGTTCCACTAAAGATTTCACTCGTTCAATTTCATCTGCAGCTAGTTTTTGAAGTTCTTTAGATTTTGTTGATAAGATTTCATAATCTGCATCGCTTAAACGTTTTTTTCTTTTGTCAGATGATAATTGTTTATCAATTGCACGAAGCTTATTGATTTCTGCTTTCAATTTTTCTTTATAACTTTTATATTTTTTTGAAGCTGATTTTTTGCTTAATTCTTTATCAATTGTACCATCTGCATTTACAGCAAAAAATGAGTTAATAGATTGAGAAAGCTTATTAATATTTGAATCTACACTATTAAGACGTTTTTGAACTGTCTTACTGTATTTGGATTTAGAAAGTTTTTTAGATTCTTTTTTACTTTGATTTTTTTTCTCTTTTTTGTTTTTTGAATCTTTTTCTTCTTGTTGATTTTGTTCAGAATTAGTATTTTTAGTTTCTTCTTGAACTTGTCCTTTTTGTTGATGTTCTGACTTTCCATGATCTGAGCCTTTCGCACTTGCGAATGAAGCTGAACCTAAAACTAAACTAATTGCTACTGCACTGGATAAAATTTTTGTATACCCTTTTGTTTTCATTACCTTTTCCTCCTAATGGGTAACGGCAGCTGGCTGGCGTAGATTACTCCTTAGCCCCGATAGCTTTGTGACATCAGATTTCCCTGATTGTACCCTTTAATTTATAAATCGTTCATTTTATCGGTTTACTGTTAAAATAATGAAGCGGTATTTTGACTTTTTTACAATTAATCTACATTAGATTGTTTTAAGTTAAATTAACAACCAAGCTTAAGCACACACTGTTTACAGACAACTTTCATATAGTAATTAATAATCATAAAATAGACGAGGGAGGTATGTAAATGGCTAACAACAATAATAACCCATTTGGTCAAAATGGAGAATCACCAGAACTCTTTGCCGCTAGATTATCATTAATTGGAACTGCACTTTCTACTTTAGGCGATGGACTACAGACCCTCGCCGCAGGTATTACATTACAGGAATTACAAAACCCAAGTAATCAAAGTTCTCAAAAACAATCAGATCAATCAAAACAATTAGAACGGTTACAAAAGCAAGTGGATCAATTGACTAGGCAAATGCAAAAAGGTAGATTGTTGAAAGAATAAAAAATTTTTAGCGGCAATGTATATGAATCAATTTTATAAATCTATTTTCATTGACTTTTCACTATTCAGATTTGGATGTTCCGCTACAGATGGCGCTTTCCACGGGCTTGGCTTCAATCTCCTCGGGCCAACAAGATGTTGGTCACGA